>NZ_NHPG01000113.1:0-7238 GCF_002252965.1 Halorubrum sp. Ea1 | reverse complement strand
GCGGAACGCGGCCCGGCGGTCGTCGAGGCCGGCGGCGATCTCGTGGACGCGCTCGACCCCGAGCGTCTCCTCCACGTACGAGGAGTACGGACCGGGGAACCCGTCGAGCCCCTCAACGAACAGCCCCGCGTCGTCGACGAGCACCGACTCGCCCGCGTGGCGGTACGCCTCCCGCGCGCCCCGCGCGGCGATCGGCCCGAGCCCGTCGGCCTGGATCTCCGTGTAGTCGAAGTCGAGTCGCTCCACCGAGCCGTCCGGCAGGTACCGCTCCGCCTCGCGCACTTTCCCGGGGTTCGTCGTCACGTATCTGAGCACGGATCCGGCTGGGGGCGGCCGAAACGAATAGCCGTCGGTCGCGGGCGCCGCCGCGGTCGACCCGCTCGGCGGACCGCCGGCAGTACGCTTTTGTTGATTCGTCGGAATCTCCCGCGTATGTCCCTCCCGACGTTCGAGAAAAAGCGGCTGATAGGGCTCGTCGCGGTCCTCTCGTTCGGGCTCACCTCGCTGTTCGCCGTCCTCCTCCCGGGGGCGTTGGGGCCGCTGATCCCCGCCACGTTCATCCTCGGCTTCTTCGTGATCATCCCGCTCGTGCTGCTGCTCGGCGAGGACTTCCCGCTCGTCGAGTCCGGGGACGCGGCCGGTGCGTCGGCCGCGACGACCGCGGCGGCCGGGGATCCCCTGGAGACGCTCCGCGAGCGGTACGCCACCGGCGAGATCGGCGAGGAAGAGTTCGAGCGCCGGCTCGACCGACTGCTGGAGACCGAGGATCTGAAGGGGCGAATCGACGCCGACGCCGCGGACCGACGCGACTCCCGCGACCGTCGCGACTCCCGTGACCGTCGCGAGCGCGAGACGGAACTGGAGTAGCGGACGGGAGAACGCGGCGTCGACCGCTCCGTCGGTCGCCGTCGCTCGCCGCCGACCCGCGACCAGCGCCGCCGATCCGCGCCGCTCGCCGCCGACCCGCGAAGGACACCCTCTTAAGAATCGACCATCAGGAACGGACGGACATGTTGATCGCCGGAACCGTCATCGCCGATCCGGAGACCGTCGTCCCCGACGGCGCGGTCGTCGTCGAGGGCGCGACGATCGCCGCGGTCGGCGCCGCCGCCGCCCTCCGCGAGGAGTACCCCGACCACGAGCGCCGCGAGGTCGACCTCGTCGCGCCCGGGTTGATCGGGGGCCACGTGCACTCGGTGCAGTCGCTCGGCCGGGGGATCGCCGACGACGCCGCCCTGCTCGACTGGCTGTTCGACGCCGTGCTCCCGATGGAGGCCGCGATGGACGCCGAGGCGACCCGCGCCGCCGCCGAGCTCGGGTACCTCGAATGCCTCGAGAGCGGGACGACGACCGTCGTCGACCACCTCTCCGTCAACCACGCGGAGCAGGCGTTCGAGGCCGCGATAGACACGGGGATCCGCGCGCGGCTCGGGAAGGTGCTGATGGACCGGGACTCCCCGGACGGACTCTTAGAGGACACGGACGCCGCGCTCGCCGAGAGCGAGGCGCTCGTCGAGGAGTACCACGGCGCCGCCGGCGGTCGGATCCGGTACGCGGTCACCCCCCGGTTCGCCGTCACCTGCACGGAGGCGTGCCTGCGGGGCTGCCGCGAGCTCGCCGACCGCCACGAGGGCGTGACGATCCACACCCACGCCAGCGAGAACGAGGACGAGATCGAGGCGGTAGCGGCCGACACGGGCCGACGAAACGTCCTGTGGCTCGACGAGGTCGGGCTCACGGGACCGGACGTGACGCTCGCCCACTGCGTCCACACAGACGAGCGCGAGCGAGAGGTGCTCGCCGAGACCGACACGGTCGTCACCCACTGCCCCTCCTCGAACATGAAGCTCGCCTCCGGAGTCGCCCCGATCCACGACTACCTCGACCGGGGGATCACGGTCGCACTCGGCAACGACGGCCCGCCCTGCAACAACACGCTCGACCCGTTCACCGAGATGCGGCAGGCGAGCCTCCTCGGGAAGGTCGACGCGCGCGACCCGACCCGGCTCCCCGCCGCGACCGTGTTGGAGATGGCGACGACGAACGGCGCGCGCGCCGCCGGCTTCGACCGACTCGGCGCCCTTCGAGAGGGCCACCGGGCCGACGTGATCGGGCTCACCACCGACCGGACGCGCGCCACGCCGATCCACGACCCGCTCTCGCATCTCGTGTACGCCGCTCACGGCGACGACGTGGTCTTCACGATGGTCGACGGCGAGGTCCGGTACGAGGGCGGCGAGCACGTCGGGACCGACGCCGACGCGGTCCGCGAGCGCGCGACCCGACAGGCGAAGCGCGTGGTCGACGAAGCGGGCATCGACACGGTCGATCCGTGAACGGTCGCTCAGACGTCTCTCGTCGGTGTCTATCCGGCTAATCCAGACGATTGAAAGCGGTTTGATCCGCATTAATTCGGGCTGAGAATCTCCGTTATATACCCGTCCGGGGTGCGTAGGGCGAATCACCATGACGGACCGACCGCGGACGACAGGCGACGACCGCTCTCAGGACACCCCCGCCGACGGCTTCGGACGACGTGAGTTCGTGGCGCTCGGCGCGGGCGCGAGCGCGACGCTACTCGCCGGCTGCGCCGGCGACGGTGCGCTCCCCTCGTCGGACGGCTCCGACGGCTCCGAGGGCTCGGACGGCTCCGACGGGTCGCAGACGCTCACCGGTAACTTCCGGCTCCTCATCAGCGACGCGCCGGCCGACATCGGCGACTTCGATCAGCTGAACGTCACCCTCGACGAGGCTCGGATCTTCGAGGCACGGGACGAGGACGACGACGAAGACGATGACGACGAGGACGCGGAGCCCGACGAACAAGAGACAGACGGTGAGGACGACGGCTCGGAAGAGGCCGGGAACGCGACCGAAGCGGAGAACGACTCGTCGAACGGAACCGCGGACGAGGACGACGTGGAAGGCGATGCGGAGGACGACGTGGAAGGCGATGCGGAGGACGACGTGGAAGGCGATGCGGAGGACGACGGGGAAGGCGATGCGGAGGACGACGGGAACGAAGACGAGGAGGACGACGAAGACGGAGACGCGGAGGAGCGCGGCTTCACCGTCGTCGACCTCGACGGCGCCACTGTCGACCTCACGCGGGTGATCGAGGAGGACGCTATGGCCGTGTTCGACGGTGAAATTCCGGCGGGAAGCTACGAGAAGATCGAGCTCTCCGTCTCCGCCGTCGAGGGGATCGTCGACGGCGGGGAAGTCGACGTGAAGCTCCCGAGCGAGAAGCTCCGGATCACGAACGGGTTCGAGGTCACGCCCGACGAACCAGTCAGCTTCGTCTTCGACATCAACGTCGTCAAGCGCGGTCCGAACAACGGCTACATCCTCAAACCCGTGATCTCCGGGAGCGGGGTCGCGGGCCGGGACGTCGACGTCAACGAGATCGACGACGATGACGACGAGGACGAATCCGCCGCCGACGCCGAGGAAGCGGACTGGTCGGACAGCGACGAGGACGAATCCGCCGCCGACACCGAGGAAGCGGACGGGTCGGACGGCGACGAGGACGGGTCCGACGGCGACGGCGCCGCCGAAAACGAAACCGACGGTGCCGGAAACGAGACCGCCGCCGGCAGCGACAGCTAACCGCGGTACAGCGATTCGGGCAAGGCCGGCGTCGCTCGAACCGGCACCGGCTTCTATTTGAAACGAGGACCCGCCTACGACGACGTCTCGGCGGAAGGGACGGCGGTCGACGGACGCTTCGCCCACTCCAGCGCGGGGTCGGTGTCGTTGAACGCCTCGGTGTCGACCCCTTCGACGTCGATAGTCCGCTTGAGGTAGCGGCGCTTCGAGCGCTCGCCGACGACGGCGAACCGGTCCACGCCGCGGGCGACGGCGATCTGGGCCGACTCCCGGAGCGCCCGCCGCCCGGCGTCGGAGCAGGGCCGGCTCGTCCGCACGAGGATCACGACGGCGTCGACCGCGCGGTCGGCGGTGACCGTCCGCCACCGATCGAGCAGCGCCTCGCTGTCGGCGGGGCTAAGCCCCGTTCCGTGTGGGAACTCGACGACTAGCACCTCGTCGTCGGTCCGCAGCGACCAGCGCTCGCTCGGTTGCATGTCATTGCTTCTCACCTGTCGGATAATAAATGTGCGTTCCAAATTATCTGATCTGATTCCTTGCGACAGGGCGGACGCGGCGGATCGCGTCGGAAGCGCACCGAGCGACGGATTCCCGGCCGTGTGGTCGAAGCGAGCGAACGTATCGGTCCCGAGAACTACCGGTCCGGACCGACGTCACCGTCCGTCGCCGCCGCCACGACCGCCTCGGCGAGGGCCGCGAAGTCGGCGTCCCCCGGAACGACGTCGACGTCGATCCCGTGTTCCGCCGCCGTCTCCGCGGTCGGCGGGCCGATCGCGCCCACGGTCGCGTCGTCGAGGCCGGCGATCGCCGTCTCGCGGATCCCCCGCTCGTCGGCGGCCTCGAGGAAGTGAGTCACCGTGAGCGACGAGGTGAACGCGGCGGCGTCGAGGTCGCCCGCGGCGGCCCGCTCGGTGGACTCGCCCGCCCCCTCCGGCCGTGTCAGCCGGTACAGCACCGTCTCGTTGACCGTCGCGTCGGCGTCGCGGAGGCCCTCGATCAGCACGTCGCTGCCGTGGTCCGAGCGGGCCACCTCGACGGCCTCGCCGGCGACGCGCCCGGAGAGCGCCTCGACCAGCCCCGCCGAGGTGTACTCGTCGGGGACGACGTCGACGGTCCAGCCGGCCTCGCGCGCCGCGGCGGCGGTCGCGGGGCCGATGGCGACGAGCGTCGCGTCGCCCGGCTCCCAGCCCGCCTCGGCCGCGAGCTCGACGCCGGTCTTGCTCGTGAGGACGACGTACGGCGCCGCGGCCGGCACCGCCCCCGTCGCTTCGACCGCGAGCATCGGGTCGGCGACCGGCTCGGCGCCGAGCGACTCCAGCAGCGCCGCGGCGTCGTCTATCCGCTCGTCGGCCGGGCGGAAGACGGCGACGCGGGGGGCGTCGTCGCGCCCGGCGGTCGCGTCGCGTTCGCCGGCCGCGGCGTCGCCCTCGCCGCCGCCGACCGCTCCGCGGTCGCTCACGCGTCGTCACCCCGCCCGCCGTCGTTTCGGAGGAACTCGACGACCCGGTCCCGGGCCGCGGCCACGTCGCCGATCACGGTGATCGCGGGCGGCTCGATCCCGGCCTCGTCGCGGACTTCGACGATCGAGTCGAGGGTGCCGGTCGCGACGCGCATCCCCGGCCACGTCGCGCGCTCGACCAGCGCGACGGGGGTGTCGCCGGCGAGCCCGGCGTCGCGGAGCTCGGCGGCGTACGCGGGCAGCTTGCCGACGCCCATCAGCACGACGATCGTCCCGCCGGTCGCGGCGAGCGCGTCCCAGTCGACCGCCGACTCCTCTTTCGTCGGGTCCTCGTGGCCCGTGACGAAGGAGACGGAGGAGGCGTGATCGCGGTGCGTCACCGGGATCCCGGCGACCGCGGGCCCCGCGATCGCCGAGGTGACGCCCGGGACGACCTCGAAGGGGACCCCGGCGTCGGCGAGGTGTTCGGCCTCCTCGCCGCCCCGGCCGAAGACGAACGGGTCGCCACCCTTCAGCCGCACCACGGACTTCCCCTCGCGCGCCAGCTCGACGAGCCGACGGTTCGTGTACTCCTGCGGGGTCCACTCGCCGCCGGCGCGCTTGCCGACGTCCTCGCGCTTCTCGGCGGGGATCTCTCCGAGTATCTCCGGGCCGGGGAGCTTGTCGTGGAGGACCACGTCGGCCGACTCGATCAGCCGGGCGGCCTTCACGGTCAGCAGGTCCGGGTCGCCCGGGCCGGAGCCGACGAGGAAGACGGTGCCGAGGTCGGCCGCTTCGCCCGTCGTCGACGGGTCGACTCCCTCACTCATCGTCCGCCTCCTGCCGGGTCCCCTGGTCCACTTCGGCCTCCTCGCGGGCGGCGGCGATCAGGTCGGCCGCGCCACGGTCCGCCAGGTCCGCCGCGAACGACTCGGCCGCCTTCGCGTGCGACCGGATCGGGAGGTCGCGGGTGTCCGCCACCTCCTCGGTGCCGTCGGTAGAGAGCACGCGGACGCGGGTGTGGACGTGCTCGCCCTGCACGAGCGCCGAGACGCCGATGGGGGCGACGCAGCCGCCGTTGAGTTCCCCGAGGATCGTCCGCTCGACGGTGACCGCCACCCGGGTCCGGGGGTGGTCGACCGCGGAGCGCACGTCCTCGATCACGTCCGGGTCGGTCGCGGTCACCGCGATGGCGCCCTGGCCCGCCGCGGGAACGAACTCCTCGCGGGGAAGCCGGGTCGTGGGAATCTCGTGGAACAGGTCGGAGCGCCGGAGCCCCGCCTCCGCGAGGACGACGGCGTCGTACTCGGTCTCGACCTTCCGCTCCATCGCCGAGCGCTCCAGGTCCGAGAGCGAGTCGAACCACTCCTCGACGGTGCGGTCGAACTCCTCGTCGATCTCGGGGTCGTCGCCGTCGGCGTCCTCGGCGCCGTCTTCGGCGTCGTCAGCACCGCTCTCCTCGGCGGTCATCGCGCTCGCCTCGCCCGAGGCGATCAGCCGGCGCTCGTGTTCCGCCTGGAGGCCGGGCGCGAGCAGCTTCTCGATCCGGGTGTCGACGTTGCCGCGGAGCGGCTCGACGACGAGGTCCGGGCGCGCGGCTTTGAGCTGGGCGGTCCGCCGGAGCGAGCCCGTCCCGATCACCGCGCCCGAGGGCAGGTCATCGATCCCGACCCCGTCGGGGTGGACGAGCACGTCGCCCGAGGGCGCGCGCTCGGGGACGCCGGCGACGACCATGTCGTCCATCCCCTCGGTCGGCACGTCCTTCAGGGAGTGGACGGCGAGGTCGGCGTCGCCGCCGAGCACCTCCTCGTCGAGCGATCGTACGAAGGCGCCGGTCTTCCCGAGCCGGTGGATCAGCTCGTCGGGGATCTGGTCGCCGCGGGTCTCGACGCGGCGGAGTTCCACGTCGCGTCGGCGGCTCGACAACGCGTCGCGGACGGTCCCGGCCTGCCGGAGGGCGAGGTCCGACCCGCGCGTGGCGAGCCTGAGGGTCTCGGTCATACCTGACCGGACGGTCCCCGCGTTCAAAAGGGCATTAGTTCGGGCGTCGCGCCGGAACGCGGACGGAAGGAGAGCGCCGCCGCGACAATTTATAAACAGAACCGGCGTGCGCCTGCGAGCGGCCGTGAGGCCGCGAGCAGACCGCACGAGGGAGGTGGCGGTCCGGCGCGGCCCCGCCCGCGCCGGGCCG
>NZ_NHPG01000048.1:0-37573 GCF_002252965.1 Halorubrum sp. Ea1 | reverse complement strand
GTGGAGATCAAAAACAGCGTCCTGATGGCGGACGCGACGGTCGGCCACCTCTCGTACGTCGGCGACAGCGTCCTCGGGCCGTCGGTGAACCTCGGCGCCGGGACGAACGTCGCGAACCTGCGACACGACGGGGAGCCGGTCGACGCGACGGTGAAGGGAGAGCGCGTCTCGACCGGGCGCAGGAAGTTCGGCGCGGTGCTCGGCCCCCGCGTGAAGACCGGCATTCAGACGGGTATCAACGCCGGGGTGACGCTCTCGGCGGACGCGCACACGGAACCCGGCGAGATCGTCCGTCGCGACCGGTGACTCGGCGACGCTCCGAGACGACGACTCCCCGAGACACGCGCCCGGGGGCCGCCTACGGCGCTCGGAACGAGCGTTCGCGGTCCGCGTCCTCACGCCGCGCGGCTTCGCCGTTCGAGAGCCGCTTCCGCGGGAGGCAGTCGAGACAGCCGTGGACGCTGTCGCCGATCCCGAACACGCGCACGAATCTCCGACTCACGGCCGACCCGCACCGGCCGCACCGGCGGTTGACGTCGGTCGCCGTCTCGGGTTCTGTCATACCTCTCGGAGGGGAAGGCGGTCATTTTACTATACGCAGGATAGCGGCACCGACCGAACGCGGACGCGCGTTCATACCTTGTTAATCCGACACGTGTGACCGTCGACCGGCCCGCGCTCGCTCGCGGTCGGGCCGGGCGGACCGGTCAGCGCCCGACCGGCCGAGGCGGGGTTTCGGTCGCCGTCGCCTCGCCGGTTCGAATCGCCTCCGACCCCGCGACCATCGCGCGCTCGACGGTCGGGGTCGGCGACGGGTCGACGACGATGAGGTCCGCGCGGGCGCCGACCTCGATCCGTCCCCTGTCCGGCAGCCCGGCGACGTCGGCCGGGTTCCGCGTGACCCGGTTGACCCGAGCGGACAGCGGCTCGCCGGTCTCGACGAACGGCGCCGCGAGCAGCGACGCCGGGTGGTAGTCGGAACAGAGGGCGTCGAGGACTCCCGCTTCGATCGCGTCGCGGGCGCTCAGGTTGTCCCAGAGGCTCCCGCCGCGCACGAGGTTCGGCGCGCCCATCACGGTCGCCAGGCCGAGGTCCTTCGCGCGACGGGCCGCGTCGATCGTGAGCGGGTACTCGCTGATCGCCGTCCCGTGGTCCGCCATCGTCTCGACGTCCGCCCGGCACTCGTCGTCGTGGGACGCGAGCGGGGCGCCGACGCGCCGAGCGAGCTCGACGATCCGAGCGATCCGACGGTCCCGGCTCGCGGCATCCATCCCGCTTCGCTCCTCCGCGGCGGCCGCGGCGGCGTCGACCGGCCAGTTCCGGTCCTCGACGTAGTGCCGCTCGAACGACTCGGCGTCGTACTGGCCGTCCCCGGGGGCGTGGTGCATCACCGACACGAGGTCGACGTCGACCTCCGCGATCAGCTCCTCGACCGCGGCGGCGCTCGCGTCGGCGAGCTCGCAGCGCGCGTGCACGCGGTTGTCCCCGAGCGTTTCCGCCCCGCGGTCGACGGTCCGGGCGAGGCGGGCCGCGTTCTCGAGGCTCCGCCCGTCGTCGGGCGCCTCCTCGAACGCGAGGGCGTGGAACTTCGTCGTCACCCCGTGGAGAACGTTCATGCGGTCGGTCGTGGCGAGCGCGGCCGTCGGGTCCGTCTCGGCGCCGGACCGCGGCGCGAACTGCCCCTCGATGTCGTCTCCGTGGAGGTCGATCAGCCCCGGCATGACGACCCGACCGGCGGCGTCGACGCTCGTCCCGCCGCCCGACGCGTCGCCCTCGGACCGGTCTATCCGGACGATGCGCTCGCCGGCCACGACGACGCGACCGCCCTCGATGACGCCCGACGGCGTGACGATCCGCCCGTTCCTGATCTCGGTGAACTCCGTCACGGTAGCCACCTCCCGGACCGTCTCGGTCTCCGTGTCGGCGCCGATGACCCCTCGTTTCGTCTGACCGCGGGGAACCGCGCGCTCATGATCTCTCAGGTAAGCGGAGTAACGATATTGTTAAGCAGTGACAACCGGCGCTCGGTGTCCCGCTTCGAACCGATACGTGGTGGTTACTAATGGGCGAAACTCCCGTTTCGTCTGGTATGATCGCTCACATTTCGCGCACGATAACGGGTATCCGCGCCGGCGAGGACGCTCTCCCGGCGGACAGCGCCGACGAGGAGAGGTGAGCGGCGTGACGGGCCCCCGGAACGCCGACGAAGAGCTGACCGCCGACACGTGCCTGACGCTTCTCTCGAACGCGCATCGACGAGCGGTGCTGCTGACGATTTACGACCGCGTGGCCGACGACGTGGGCGACGAACCGGTCCCCGTCGAGGAGACCGTCGACGGGTCGATACCCGAGCCCGTGGAGATGTCGCTGAACCACAACCACCTGCCGAAGCTCGCGGAGCACGACGTCGTCCGGTGGGACCGCGAAGCTGGGACCGTCGCCGCCGGCTCGGCGTTCTCGCGGATCGAACCGTTCATCGCCCGCCTCGACGGCGACCGCGAGCGACTGCCGAACGACTGGCGACCCGACATCGACCGCTGAGTCGCCTCCTGCCGCCCGCCCGATCGGACGCGGTCCCGACCGCTCACCGCCACGCGACAGCGGAGACGTAGCTCCCCTCTTTGGCGGTGATCCACGCGGTCGTGCACTCCCGCTCGGTCGGCTCCGACGGGTGGAGGGTGCACTCGTCCGGCTTGTCGTCGTACCGCACGACCGTTCCCTCGAGCGTCGGACCCCGGTCGGGGGGCTCCGCGCTCGGTCGCGTCACCCCGCCGTCGGTCCGCCCGTCGTCGTTCCCTGTTCCGCTCATACTGTCAACTAATCTAACACCCTACATCGTTATTCGTCTCATATCCGCCCGCTCATCGACGGCAATGGCCAGTTACCGCGCCGCCGAGCGCCGAGCCGATAGGAGCGATATCTCTGTCGGCGCCTCACCCGACTCCGGCCGTCCGCGCCTGCTCCCGACCGCGGCCGTCGGCGTCTCGGCCGATCGTCCGCCGAACCGCCGGCGTCTGCCCCGTTCGTTCGCCGGTTATCCGGCGTATACTCTTGCTCGGTCGATCGGACGCTACACGTATGCAAGCAGTCGTGCTCGCCGCCGGCAAGGGAACGCGTCTCCGCCCGCTCACGGACGACAAGCCGAAGGTGCTCGTGGAGGTCGACGGGACGCCCCTCATCGAGGACGTCTTCGACAACCTCATCGACTGCGGCGCGACCGAACTCGTCGTCGTCGTCGGCTACAAGAAAGAGCAGATCATCGACCGCTACGGCGACGCCTACGAGGGCGTCCCGATCACGTACGCCCACCAGCGGGAGCAGCTGGGCCTCGCGCACGCCATCCTCCAGGCGGAGCCCCACGTCGACGACGACTTCATGCTGATGCTCGGCGACAACGTCTTCCGGGGGAACCTCGCCGACGTGGTCAACAGACAGCGGGAGGAGCGCGCCGACGCCGCCTTCCTCGTCGAAGAGGTCCCGTACGAGGAGGCGAGCCGGTACGGGGTGCTCGACACCAACGAGTACGGTGAGGTCGTCGAGGTCGTCGAGAAGCCAGACGATCCCCCGAGTAACCTCGTGATGACCGGCTTCTACACGTTCACCGACGCGATCTTCCACGCGTGTCACCTCGTCCAACCCTCCGACCGCGGCGAGTTCGAGCTGCCGGACGCCATCGACCTCCTCATCCAGTCCGGCCGCACCATCGACGCGCTCCGCCTCGACGGGTGGCGCGTCGACGTGGGGTACCCGGAGGACCGCGACCGGGCCGCCGAACGCCTCTCGGAGTCGGCGGATGCCGCCGCGGTGGACACGGGAGAAGAGGCCGTTGCCGAGGACTGACGGCGCCGATCGATTCCCCTGAGGGCTGACGGCGCCGGTCTGCCCCGCCGACGTTACTTGTATCCCTCGCTGGCGAGGTGGTGGTTCATCACCGACTCGATACCGTCGACGATCTGCTCCGCGTCGACGCTCTCCACCTCGGCGGTCCGCTTCCGGACCGTCCGGTCGCGGAGGTCCCACTCGCGGGTGAACTCCGATTCGATGCCGTGCGACCGGATCCGGTCGACCAGCCCCTCGATGGCGGTCTCGTCGGCCTCGACGATTTCTTCGTAGTCGATTACGCCGCGACGGAGCGCGCAGACGACGACGCCGGAGCTGATGTCTCCCTCGCCGAGCTCGCGCTCCCAAGTGGTGATCCAGTTCCCGATCCGCGCCATCTGCTGGAGGTCACAGAGGATGCTTCGAAGCGCGCCCAGCTCGGCCCGGTCGAACGAGGGCGAGTGCATGAGGTCGACGCAGGCGTACGGGAACATCGTCATGTTGTACGCGTCGTGACGCTCCGTCTCGGCGCGGTTCGCCATCGCCGGGTTGTCGTTCACGAGCCCGGAGTACTCCATCGCGTTGAACGTCTGCCGGAGGTCGTACTCGAAGACGTCGACGAACTCCCCGTACCGCGGCGCCTCCCTGACCTCCGCGTCGATCGTCTCCCACAGATCCGCGAGGTATTCGAGGACGCCGTAGTCGATCTCGTCGGGCGTCCCGTCTATCCGCTCGGTCGCGTCGACGCCGAACGGAATCCGGCGACCGACGGCGAACGTCCCCTGATCCCCCTCGCTTTCGGCCAAGTCATCGAGGACCGTCACGAACATCGTCAACAGCGTCTTGTGTTCGTACACGGCCGACCGTTCTCGGCCCGGAACCGACGTTAACGTGAACTTATCGAAGAGGTTGTGTATCCACTTCCAGAGGAACCGATCCCGCTCCCCGATGACGCGAGCGTAGCGATCCGCGAACTCCCGCGCGGTTGGGGGGAGCGTAACATCGTTCACACGCCGGCTGTACTCTCCGGGGTCCGGTTTCCCCCATCCGTCGTTCGCCACGTTCCCGCGAGCTTCGGGTGCCATGTCAGTAAACACCACCATAACACAGTTAAGGCTTTTGTTCCACATTTTTATTATGATAATAAGTACGAAAGCGTGACAATCACGATACTTCATATGAATATTTGGCAAAATATAAGCTCCGTAACCGGGATTTTCATCCGTCGTTTCCCGTCCGGCTCTCGTCTCAGTCGATATTTCGAACTGATGTCACTGAGAAATATAGTGTTCCGTGAAAGTGACGAGAGATTTATGTGTACCCGGGCGCTCGTGTCGTCGTGTTCAAACCGGGCCGGGGTGGAGGCCGATTCGCGACGGTGAGTCGATGGACCTGAGAGACGCCGACCACCGGGCGGCGATCGGTCAGTTCCTCGCGACGGCCGACATCGGATTCCTGTACGCGGACGGCTCGCACGCGATCGTCGACGCGAACGCGACGGTCGACGACCTGCTCGGCTCCGACGACGCGTCGGTCGGCACCGACCTGCGCGAGACGGACCCGAGCTTCGGTCCGGAGCTTCGGGACGCCGTCGAGGCGGCCGAGCGGAACGACCGGGTCACCGAGACGGAGGTCACGACCGGCGACGGAACGACGCTCCAGTTCCGGGCGGTCCCGGGCCGCGGCGGCGTCGGCGTGCTCGTCTCCGACGCCACCCGGGACTCCGAGCTGCGCCGCGACCTCAGGCGGTCGAACCGCATCCTCGAGACGCTGGAGGACGGCGTGTACACGCTGAACGAGGCGTTCGTCATCACGTCGGTCAACGAGGCGGTCACGGAGATGACGGGGTACGACCGCGAGGAGCTCGTCGGGTCGCACGCGTCGATGGTCGCGGGGAGCGAGACGCTCGAAAAGGCCGAGGAGATCCTCGCGATGCTCCGCGGCGACGGCTCCGACATCGGCATGATCGAGTCGTCGATAAGGACGGCGTCGGGAGAACTGCTGCCGATCGAGACGCAGTTCTCCTCGGTCGAGTTCGACGACGGCCGTCGCGGGCGCGTCGGCGTCATCAGGGACGTGACCGACACCCGGCGGAACGAGAGCGCCCTCCGCGAACTGAGCCGCTCCGCCCGGCGGCTCCTCCGCGCCGACGACGGGGAATCGATCTTCGAGACGATCGTCGACGTGATCGCCTCGGTCTGGCCCGACGCCGCCGTCGTGACGTACTCGTTCGACCGGACCGAAGCGAGGCTGGTCCCCGCCGCCGCGTCCGGCGGCGACCTCGACGCGTGCGGGCCGGGAAGCCCGGTCTGGGAGGCGTTCACCGCCGGGTCCGACGCCGCCGAGACGACGATCGACACGGCCCGATCGGTCCGGACGGACGGCGACGCCTCCCCGCATTTCCGGCGGGTCGCCGACGCCGCGGGGGACGACCCATCCGGCGGTGACCCGTCGACCGACGCGGACGCGGTCGCTCCGACTGGGCGGGTGGTCGAGCGATCGACCGAGCCCGACGACTCGTCCGGTCGCACCCTGTACGCGACGCTCGACGGACACGGCCTCTTCCGCGTCGACTTCGGCTCCGCGGAGCCGGCGGGGAACGTCGAGGAGCCGGTCGGCCTGTTGGCCGCCAACGCCGTCGCGGCCCTCGACAGCGTCGAGCGCGAGACCGAGCTCTCCCGGAACCGACAGCGACTGGAGCGTCTCGACGGGCTCAATGACCTCCTCAGGCGGATCAACGGCGAGCTCGTCGACGCGGACACCCTCGACGAGATCGCGACAGCCGTCTGCGACACGCTCGTCGAGGCCGACTCCGTCGAGTTCGTCTGGGTCGGGGAGACGTACCGATCCGGCGGCGATCCGACCCCGATGGCGCGGGCGGGCGAGTCCGACGGCTTCCTCGAGGCGCTCCGGCGCGAGGACGCTCCGCTTCCGGGGGCCGACGGCGGCGACCGCTCCGCCGACACCGCCGGGCTCCCGGGCGTCCGAGCCGTCGAGACGGGCGAGCCCGTCCGCGTGTCCGACGTGTCGGACGGGCTCAGGCGCGAGCGCTGGCGGGAGCGAGCGCTCGCGCGCGGATACCGCTCGGTCGTCAGCGTCCCGCTCTCGTACGATGACCTGTGTTACGGCGTCCTGTCCGTGTACGCCGACCGGGGGTCGGTGTTCGACGACGAGTTCGGCGACCTGCTCGTCGAGCTCGGAGACAACGTCGCGAACGCCATCAGCAGCGTGGAAACCAGGCGGTCGCTTCGAACCGGCTCCCTCGTGGAGCTGGAGCTGCGCCTCGACGACCCCGACGCGCTCCTGTCGCGGATCGCGTCCGTCTTCGGGGAGCCGATCCGGGTCGAGGGCACCGTCCCGCGAGGAGACGGTCGATCGCTGGTGTACCTCACCAGCGACGGGGACCGGTCCGACGTGACGGAGTCGGTGAGCGCCGTGGAGTCGATCCGCGAGATGGGCGGCGGACCGACCGGGCGGCTGGAGGCGTCGGTGAACGGCGCCACCGCGGCCGACAGGGTGAGCGCACACGGGGGGAGTATCGGCCGGATGGTCGCCGACGCCGACGGCGTGGAACTGACGACCACCTTTCCGCGGTCAGTGGACGTGCGGCGGATAATCGAACACCTCGAGGAGCGGTACGACCGCGTCGAGCTCCGCTCCCGTCGGGACCGATCCGGAGGCGACGGTCCCGGCGCTCGGACCGGCTTCTCCGACGGACTCACTGACAGGCAGCGGGAAGCGATCGAAACGGCGTACCTCGGCGGCTACTTCGAGTGGCCGCGAGCGAGCACCGGCGAGGAGGTCGCGACGGCGATGGACATCACCCAACCGACGTTCAATCGCCACCTCCGAACCGCCGAGCGGAAGCTGCTCGGAACGATTCTCGGCGACGTCGACGCCGGCGACTGACCGCTCTCTTCCTCGTCCGCCGCGACGCGTACGGGCGCCGGTTACGCGACCGATAGCGGCGGCTTCACCCCGAGACGGGGGCCGGTGACGTCGGTCGACGACCGATCACAGCTCCACGTAGCGGCCCTCCCACTGGCGGCGGTCGCGGAGGCCCTCCATCCCCTTCTCCGTCAGCTCGTAGAAGTTCGTGCGACGGTCGCTCTCGCCCTTTTCGATGTACCCCCGCTCGACCAGCGTATCGAGGTTCGGATAGAGCCGGCCGTGGGTGATTTCATCCATCGACGTCTGTAGCTCCGTTTTGATCTCTTGTCCCGACGGTCTCTCGGCTCCCGCGATCACGTAGAGGAGATCCCGTTGGAAGCTCGTGAGCTCGAAAAGGGGATCAGGCATGGTCCACGTTTCGCCGGACCCTCGCTTTGTTATAAAGACGTAAACACTGTATTTCGGTCTACGCCCGCTCTCGAGCCGGTCCCGTCGCTCGCCGGCTCCCGGTATGCTTCCGTTAACGCGGCGGGAAGACCGCGGATCCGGAACCCCCGTTCAGGCCCGCCACTGCCGACCGGCGATCCCGACGAGCGCGAGGACGCTCACCATCGTCCATCCGGCCGGAGGCACCGCCGAGAGCACTCCGAGCCCGAGCGTTCCGGCCGTGACGACCGCCGCGATACCCACGGCGAGCAGGAACGCGGTCCGCTCCGACGCGGCCGCGTTCCGGTCGGCCTCGGGGTCCAACTCCAGGTACACCTGCACCTGCGACGCGGCGTCCCGAAGCGCGACCGTCCCGCGGTCGTTGTCGAAGTCGACCACCCCGAGCGCGTCCATCCTCGGGAGGTGACTCTGATAGAGGGCGATGCGAACGCGCTTCCGCTCCTGCGAGGTGAGCTGTCGAACGGCGGTGTCGTTTTCGCGCGCGGCGACGTGTTCGGCGACGTCGGAGAGCTCCGCGGATCCGCCGTGCTCGTGGAGGTACCGCATGACCGCCCGCCGCCGGTCGTTCTTGAGAACGTCGAACACGTCGGTCGTCGTCAACCGCTGGCCGTCCCCGGTTTCGGCGGATTCGTTGATTTGGCTTTCCTCTACCCCTTTAATCATCACTAAACACATACCGCTCCACCGTAATAGTCATTCGGAAATCATTATTTCTGACAAAACTGTCGGAGGTGCCGTCGCCGGCGACGACCCGTATCGCCGTCCTCCCCTCGGCTATCGGTTCAGTTCGAGCCGACCGGACGACGGGACCGACGCGATGCGCGTGAGACCGGCGCGAGAAGAGGTGCCCGCGGCACCGGCGCGAGACGACGCCCTCCCCGGGCCTGTCGTCGCGGTTCCCCGGGGTAGTTCATCGAGCGGGGCGCCATCCGCGACGTGGCGGGCGGTGAGAGGGACCCGACGTCGGCGTCCCCGAGATCGGCGCGGTGCAGTACCGCGATTGCGGTCCCGTTCGTTCCCCCGAGATATCGTTATAATCTCTCTTATTTTTATAAGCTAGCTAATAACAATTCGGGCTACCCCCCGATACTCCGTCATGACCGACGGTGGCCCAGACGAGAAGATATCGCGCCGAACAGCACTTCAGAGAGGCGGTCTCGTGGTCGGGGGGGCGGCGATCGGGCTCTCCGGAGCCCCCACGACGGCCGCCGAACCGACGGAGATCAATCGGTGCACGTCGCTGACCGAACCGGGCGAGTACGTCCTCGTCGACGACCTCGACGCGGAGGGCGACTGTCTCACTCTCGGTCCCGGCGTCACGCTGGACGGGAACGGACACGCGATCTCCGGCGACGGCTCGGGGATCGGTATCGCGTTCGACCTCGGCCGCGACGAGGGGGCCGTCGTCAGAGACCTGCGGATAGCGAACTTCGCCGCGGGCGCGTCCCTCGCGTTCGCGGACGGCGAGATAACGCTCGCGGACGTCTCCATCACGGACAACGCCGTCGGGGTCCGCGGCGGGCCGGAGAGGCGGATCACGGTCCGCAACTCTGTCATCAGCGGAAACAAAATTGGTATCGGCACCACTGAGGGCACCCGGCTATCGATAACGGAGACCACGCTGAGCGGAAACACGGATGCGGCAGTGTCCACCAACTCGGGGCACGTCACGGAGCTGAAGCGCAGCACGGTGCGAGACAACGGCGCCGGCGTCGCCACCGGCGCGGGGACGTTCGTCGACAACACCGTCGCCGACAACGACGGGTTCGGCCTGCGACTGATCGGCCTCGTCGCGCCGGGGGACCTCGGCGACGCCACCGTCGTCGGGAACGCGATCCGGGACAACGACGGTCCGGGGATCGAGTTCGCCTCCAGCGGCGGGGACGTCAGCGGAAACGCGATCGTCGGCAACCGGACCGGGATCCTGTTATCGGGCGTCGCCGACGGCTTCGGCGATTCGACGCCCGAGTACGAGATCACGGGGAACGACATCGAGGGCAACGAGGAGTTCGGCGTTCGGAACGCGTCGGCGCAGACCGCGGTCGCGTCGTGTAACTTCTGGGGCGACCCGACCGGGCCCGTCGCGGCGGAGACCCCGGCGGCGGCCCCGGCGGGAGACGAGGTCGACGGCGACGTCGAGTTCGTCCCGTGGTCGGTCGAGCCCGTCCGCGGCGGCGACCCCGTCTGTTTCGGGGGACAGGCGATAGGCGACTTCGAGCGTCAGCCGACCGACCCGGACGGGGACGGTCGCTACGAGGACGTCGACGGCGACGGCGACGTCGACGGCGACGACGTGGAAGCCATGTTCGCGAACCGGGACGACGAGCTGATCCGGAGCCACCCGGACGCGTTCGACTTCAGCGACGACGGCGCCGTGGACGTCGTCGATGTCCGGAAGCTGTTCAACGAGGTGTCGAGCCGATGAGCATCGGCTCCCTCTCCGCGACGCTCAACGCGAAGAGCGTCGTCGTCCTCGCGGCGATCGCGGTGGTCGGCATCGGCGGCATCGGCGGGGCCGTCGCTGGCGTCGGACCCACCGGCGGCTTCGACGTCCCGTTCGCTCAACAGCAGGAACCGACGCCGGCTCCCGAAACCGCGGTTCACCTCGGCCCGAGCGACGCGACGGTCCGCGTGGGCGAGACGGCGACGTACGACGTGGTCGTCGCGAACGCGTCCGGTGGCGTCGGCGACCACGTCGCCGTCGTCAGCGTCGACGACCCGAGCGTGGCCTCGATAACGGACGTCACTCTGCGCGGGACCCAGTCCGACGAGGCGGCCGGGGTCTCGATAGCCCCCGACGGCTCGTCGGCCAACCTGACGGCCGCACCGACGGACGCGGCCGACGGGGAGAGTGTCGTCGTCGCGACCGTGACGGTCGGCGGCGACGCCCCCGGAACCAGCGACGTCGGGCTGCGTGTCGACGGGCTCGACACCGACGCCGGGGACTCGTACAACGTCACCGACGTGGGCGGCGCCGCGATCGCGGTCGAACCGAACCCGGACCCGGCGGAGTTCCGGGTGTCGAGGCTGAACGCGTCTCACAACGTGACGCAGGGGGAGCCGTTCAACGTCTCCGTGTCGGTCACCAACGACGGCGACCTGGAGGCGACCCAGACGGTCCGGTACGAACTCGATCTCGCCGACAGCGAAGCGGTCGTCGGAAACGGAACGGCCACCGGCAACGGAACGGCCACCGGGAACGAAACGGCCACCGGCAACGGAACGGCCGCCGCCGACGAAACGGTCGATTCCGACGAGCCCTTCGAAGCCGACAGGGTGGTGGCCACCCGAGAGGTGACGCTCGCGGGTCACGACAGGGAGACCGTCACGTTCAGCGGCGTGAACGTGACCGACGTCGACCCCGGATCGCACCGCCACGGCGTCTCCACCGAGAACGACTCCGTGACCGGGGTCGTCGACGTGGAGGCGGCCGCGCGGTCGGATCCCGGTCCCGAGACCGCCGTGCGACTCCTCCCGAGCGGGGTTCCGGTCGACGCCGACGAACCGGAGGTCACCGGCGAAACGGTCGACCCCGGCGAGACGACGACGTACGACGTGGTCGTCGCGAACGCGTCCGGCGGCGTCGGGGCCTACGAGTTCACCGTCGACGTGGAGGACGTCACCTACGCCACGGTGGCGGACGTCACCGTGCGGGGCGGCGCGTCCGACGCGACGACCGAGGTCGTCTTCGTCGAGGACGGCGCCGCGGCCAACGTGACGGCGGTGCCCGCGGACACCGACGACAACGGGAGCGTCACCGTCGCGACGCTCGCGATCGAGGGGCACGCCGTCGGCACGACCGACCTCGGACTGCGCGTCGACGCGCTCGCGAACGAGAACGGCACCCGGTACAACGTAACGACAGTGACCGGCGCCACGATCACGTCTGAGAGCGACTACTCCGGCGGGTCTGCGTCGACCGGCGACGGAGACGCGTCCGACGACGGCGGACCGACCTCTCGCGACGAAATCAGCCGAGCGAAGTACGGCGTCGCCTTCGAGGACCTCGGTAGCAAAACGGTCGGCGAAGTGCAGGCGATCTACAACCGGCAGCCGTTCCCCGGCGACGCCGACCCCGCCGAGGTCGACACCCGCGACGAGATAAGCGACGCCCGATACAACGCGTCGTTCTCCGAGCTGGATCGCGACGCCGCGATCGAGGTGCAGAACGCGTACGACGCGCAGTTCGGGTCGCTCCCGTCCGACCCGGGGCACAGCCGCGACAACATCAGTCGAGCGCTGTACGACGCCGACTTCGCGGAGCTCGACGCCGAACAGACGGGGGAGGTGCAGGCGATCTACAACCGGCAGCCGTTCCCCGACGACGTGACTCCCGGCGAGATCCGGACCCGCGACGAGATCACCAACGACCGATACGGGGTACAGTACGACTACGACGACATCAGCCGCGCGACGAAGATCGAGATCCAGAACGCCTACGACGCGCAGTTCGGCGACGGCGAGGCGTAGCCCGACGCCCTCGCCTCCCGCGGGGGTCTCGCCGGCCCGCTCGCGGCCGGCGGCGTCGCGTGGCGTTTATAAGAGCCAAGCGGTAAACAGCGACTGTGGTGGCCGTGACGACGTGTTACCCCCACTGAGCCCCTTGTGACGAGGGTTTTCCACCGAGCCACCACGTTCGACGCGCCGAGCCGCGGCTCTCGCACGCGGGCGATCACCGCTCCGCCGGGAGCGCGGCGAAAGTGGTCGCGAGCGCCACCGACGGCTCGCAGTCCCGCGGTCTCGACGCGAAAGAGGCGGGTTCGGATCGGCGACGATCCGCCGGAGCGGTACGTCGGGAACCCGGGACGCCGGGCGGTCCGAGGTCAGTACGACGCGGCGCGCTTGTCGAGGCCGGCCGCCTCGATGTCCTCGCCGTCGACGGAGGTGCGGAGGACGTCCATCCCGTCGTCGCGGTCGACGTCGAAGTTGCGGGCGTACAGCTCGTCCAACCGGTCGTACTCCGCGTCGGAGATCGGCGGCACGTCGGCGGCGGCGCTCCACTCGGCGATGTCGTCGCCGTCGCGGAACGTCGGCGTGACGGACGCGACCTCGTCGTGGGCGAGCAGCCAGCGGATCGCCGCCTGCGCCATCGTCCGAGTCCCCTCGGCGTGGTCGGGCTCCTCGAGGAAGCGGATCGCCTCCACCTTCTCCCAGCCGGTCTCGTACCACTCCTTCGGGCGGTGCGAGCGGTGGTCGCCGTCTTCGAGGACGGTGTCGGGCGTCACCTGCTCGTTGAGCAGGCCGGAGGAGTGCGGGACGCGGGCGATCACGGAGGTGTCCGAGCCCGTCTCGCGGATGGTATCGACGAAGTGGCGCCCGGGCTCCTGCTCGAAGAGGTTGAACACGGTCTGGACCGCGTCGAACTCCTCGTACTCGACGGCGGCGTCGCCCTCGGCGAGCCAGCCGATCGAGGGGCCGAGCGCCCAGCCGAGCGCGCGGACGCGCCCCTCGGCCTTCCACTCGCGGAGGAGGTCGCGCACCTCTGGGGTCACCTCGTCGACGTTGGCGTTGTGAAGCTGGAGCACGTCGACGTAGTCGGTGTCGAGTCGGTCCAGCGAGGCCTCGAACGCCTCGGTGAGGTACTCCTCGTTCAGCTCCTTCGGGAGCTCGCCGTGGCCGGCCTGCGGGTTGTCGTAGAAGTCGTAGCCGATCTTCGTCGACAGCGTCACCTCGTCGCGGCGGCCGTCGATCGCTTTCCCGATGATCGCCTCGCTGTCGCCGTGGCCGTACACGTCGCCGGTGTCGACGTAGGTGACGCCGGCGTCGAGGGCCTCCTCGACCATCTCGACCGCCTGTTCGTCCGAGCGGTCGCCCCACCAGTCGGTGCCGACGACCCACGCGCCGAAGCCGATCTCCGAGACCTCGACGCCCGAGTTCCCGAGTTCGCGCTGTTGCATACCCCGATTTGGGGATCGGGACACTTAGCGGGTGCGGTCTCCCCCACGCCGCGGGACTGCGGCGCCGATTCATAAGCGACCGCCGGAGGCGGACGGCCCGATCAGTGGCTCAGCGCCCACGGGTAGCCGCCGGCGTGACCGTCGCTTTCACCTTCGCCGTCGCTCCCGTGGCCGTGACGGTCGTCCCCGGGATGACCGCGTCCGTCGCCGTCGTCCCCGTGCCCCTCGATCGCCTCCGCGTCCAGCGTCTCGTCGACGCGCAGCACGAGCCCCGCGGTCCGGACCGCGGTCTCGAGGCAGCGCGCGGGGACCGCGACCGGCTCGACCGCGCCCGCGTCGAACATGTCGCGGACCGCGCCGGAGCGGGCGACGCCGGCGGCCGTCTCCCCGTCGCGGTGACGGTTGCGGAGCGCGACCAATGCGTCGATCGGGTCCGCGCCCGCGTTCCTCGCGAGCGTTCGCGGGATCACGGTCACCGCGTCCGCGAACGCCTCCACCGCGAGCGCCGACCGATCGTCGACGCCCGACGCGCGGTCGGCCACGGCGCGGGAGACGGCCATCATGGCTGCGCCGCCGCCCGGAACCGCGCCGCCGCCGCGAGCGGCGTGACGCGCGACCGCGAGGCAGTCCTCGACGATTCGCTTCGTCTCCTCGGCAACGTGCGGCGTCCCGCCGCGTAGGAGGAGCGACTCGTGCGACTCGCCCGGGAGGCCCGAGAGCTCGATCACGGCGCCGCCGCCGACCGACCGACAGCGGACCGAACCGACCGCCCCGAGCGCGTCCCGGTCGAGGTCCGCGACCGCGGTCACTGCGGTCGCGTTCGCGGCGCGAGCGATCGCGTCGAACTCGTCCCGTCTGGTGCGCTCGACGGGGAGCACGCCGGCGCGCGCGAGTTCGGTCTTCGCCCCGTGGTCGATCGACTTCTGACACACGAGCACGTCGACATCGCGGTCCGTGACCGACCGAACCAGCCCGCTTCTGCTCGCCCGTTCGTGCTCCCTGACGGCCGCGAGGTCGTCGGGGCTCTCAACGGTCACCCGTCCCGACGCCTCGGCGGCGGGAACGGCCACCTCGCCGTCGATGAGCGCTATCGTCGGGTCCGCGAGCGCTCGGCGGCCGCCGCCCCCGGACTCGCCGACCGTCGTCGACGAGCCGTCGACGTCGACGAGGATCCCGTTCACCCGCTTCGAGTCGGCCAGTTCGCCGCCGGGATACGCGTGGACCGTGAGCCGGGCGGGGTCGCAGTCGACCGCGCGCAGCGCGTCCACCGTGATGTCGGCGAACCGCCGGGCAGACGCCGCGTCCCAGCGGCCCGTGACCGCCGTCGACGCGACCTCTCGGAGCCGCTCGTCGCCCGGCTCGACCGGCACGCTGAGCTCGCGGAGCGCGTCGCGGGCGTGCGAGGCCGCGCCGGCGTAGCCGTCCACGATCGAGGTCGGGTGGAGGCCCTGATCGGCGAGTCCGTCGGCCGCGCCGAGGAGCGCGCCGACGAGCAGGGCCGTCGTAGTGGTCCCGTCGCCGACGTGCCGCGCGTGCGCCTGAACCGCGTCCCGTATCACGCGGCCGATCGGGGCGTCGATCTCCAGCCCGTCGAGGACGGTCGCGCCGGTGTTCGTCACGACGACGCTTCCGCTCCGGTCGATCACCATCTTGTCCAGCCCGTTCGGGCCGAGCGTGCTCCGGAGCGTCGCCGCGATCGCCTTCCCGGGCCCGAGCGGATCGTCGGGTCCCCTTTCGGTGCTCGCTCCCGCCGTCGCTTCGGTCGTGAACGTCATCTCGTATCGTCTCGCTCACTCGAGCGGGTCGTCGGTGACGAGGAGGTCGCCGCGGTCCGCCCGATTGTCGAGGTTACCGGGGGAGACGTCGAACTCGAAGACGCCCTTCGGGACCGCCAGCGTCGAGCACGCGTTCGGAACGTCGACGACGCCGCTCTGGCGCCCCTCGGCGGGGACCGTCCCGAGGATATGGAGCGCCTGCTGACCCGTGTAGCCGAACTTCTTGAGGTAGTCGATGGCTTGCAGACACGCCCGGCGGTAGGCGGTGTGCGAGTCGATGTAGCGCTGCTCGCCGTCCTCGGTCACGGAGTAGCCGCAGAACGTGACGTAGTCCTCGAAGTTGGGGCCGCGGTGGCCGGGTTCGAAGATCGGGTGGTCGACGCCGTGCTCCTCCATGCCGTTCTCGATCACGTCGAACTCCACGTCCGCGTACGCCGCCATCTCGATCGCGCCGCAGAACGTGATCTCCCCGTCGCCCTGCGAGGCGTGGAAGTCTCCCAGCGCGAAGTTCGCCCCCTCGACGTAGACGGGGAAGTACACCGTCGAGCCGATGGAGAGGTCCTTGATGTCGTGGTTCCCGCCGTGTTCGCGCGGCGGTACGGTCCTCGCGGCCTCCTCGGCCGCCGCCTCCGCCTCCTCCGGGTCCATCTCGCCCATCTGTGCGCCCTCCGTGGTCGGCGGGTTCGCGACGCCCGGCTCCGCCTCCCCGGTCGGGTGGTTCGGGATCGAGCTCGGGTCTTCCTCGTGTCTGTCGATCAGCTCTTGCTCCCGCTCGTTCCACTCCTCGAGGAGCTCTTGGCTCGGCGCACAGCCCGCGAGCCCCGGATGGATCTTCCCCTCGTAGCGGACGTCGGGGACGTGCCGCGAGGAGACGGTGTACCCGTTGATCTCCCAGATCGACTTCGCGGCGTCCGGGAAGTGATCGGTGAGGAAGCCGCCCCCGTTCTGCTGGGAGAAGGTCCCGGTGAAGCCGAACTCGGAGCGGTCGTTCAGCGGTCCCATGTCGTGGAACTCGACTTTCAACAGGTCGCCGGGCTCAGCCCCCTCGACGCGGACCGGGCCGGCGAGGTAATGCACCTGCGTCAGGTCCACGTCCCTGACCTCGTTCGGGTCGTCGTTGTCCGATATCTGTCCGCCCGTCCAGTCCAGCGCTTCGAGCCGAATCGTCTCCCCCGGCTCCGCCTCCACGACGGCCGGGATGTCGGGGTGCCATCGGTTGAACGGCTTGGCCGTCGGCTGCTCGTCCGGCGGGCTGTCGACGTCGACCTCGAATTTTACTTCTGGCATGTGGTACCGCGTATCAGTACAGCGAACCGTCTCAAAAGTGTTGTTGAATCAATAATTATGTTGAAAATACATGATCTCGGACGGCTCTTCGCCGCCGATACGTCGCCTCTCGCGAGTTCCGGTCCCGAGAATCGCCCTGTTGCTCACGATCGCCGGCGCGCGGGCGCCACGACCGTCGGTCGCTGAAGCGCGCCCGCCGCACAACCGAATCCCTTTGAAGCACGGTGACGAAGGTGGCCCGATGACAAAGCGACACGTGTCCCTCCCCGACGGCGCAGAGGCCGGGGTCCGAGGGTTAATCGACGAGGTGGACGAGCGGCTCTCCTCGGACGAGGACACCTGTAACGTCGTTCGCGACGTCCTGATCGACCTCCACGGCGACCGCGAGCGCTGGGAGGCGTGGCAGGACGGGGAGTCGGTGTCGCGGGCCGAGCGCGTCCGCCTGCAGGGGTACGACCCGTGCAACGCGACGCTGGAGTCGGAGTACTACGCCGAGAAGGACGAGGACCGCTTCCAGCGCTCGAAGCACCTCCAGTGGCTCTGGCGCCAGTTCGACGCGACGCCGATGGCGGACAACGTCGAGTTCGCGCTCCGGTTCCGCCAGATGCTCGGAAACCACCTGTTCGCCGAGTGCGGGGACGACTGCCGCTTTTTCAAGGGGATCTCCGTCACGTACGGCCACAACATCGAGGTCGGCGACAACGTCGTGATCCACGACGACGTGCACCTCGACGACCGGGGGAAGCTGACGATCGGCGACCGCGCGTCGGTCTCCGACGGCGTCCACCTCTACAGCCACGACCACGACCTCGTCGATCAGACCGAGGTCCGCAACTTCCACACGATCGTCGAGGAGGACGCCCGCGTCACCTACGACGCGATGGTGCGCGCCGGCTGTCGGATCGGCGAGAACAGCGTCGTCGGCGCGCGCTCGGTCGTGCAGGGCGACGTCCCGGCCCACCACGTCGTCGTCGGCTCGCCCGCCCGCAGCGTCCGCGTGAAACCGGGCTGGGAGGAGGCCGCCGCCGACCTGGAGGACGGACGGCTCCCCGACAACCAAGACGAGCGCGAGATCGAGTACGACCTCCCCGACGACCTCGACCAGTTCGACGAGTTCCAGCGGGACCTGCGGCCGCCGAAGTAGGGCCGACTACCGGTGCGTGGCGGTTCGACCGCTCCGGTCGATGGCCCGTACATAACTGACCGAAGCCCGCTGTGGAGCGCCTCCAACGCCTCGGCCGCTCGGGTATACCTCGTTGCTGTCGGAGGGATAGCGAACACCTCCAAAGCCCCGCCCAACACAACAACCGCACCTCACGTCTCCCCAGCCTCGCGGCTCCCTTCGGTCGCCGCGTCCCTCGCGCGGTGCTGTTCGCGGCCGCCGCGGGCGGCCGCGCACAGGCACGCGCCGCCGCGCCGTGCGATTGAGTTATCAATAGCCGTCGAGCGGGTAGCGGTCGGTCACACGGTGTCGGCGTGGTATGTCATCGCTCGCCAGTACCGTTATTTGACAGCAGCGCGTATATCCGAGTGGTGTTGCACACATGACAGGACAACGGATTCTGATGATCGTCGGCGACTTCGGAGAGGACTACGAGATCATGGTCCCGTTCCAGGCGCTGCAGGCGGTGGGCCACGAAGTCCACGCCGTCTGCCCGGAGAAGGAGGGCGGAGACAGCGTCAAGACCGCGATCCACGACTTCCGCGGCGATCAGACGTACCTGGAGACCCGGGGGCACGACTTCGAACTCACTCACGGGTTCGACGACGTCGACCCGACCGACTACGACGCGCTGGTCGTCCCCGGCGGGCGCGCGCCCGAGTACCTGCGCGGCTACGACGAGGTGCTCGACGCGGTGCGCCACTTCTTCGAGGCCGACAAGCCCGTCGCGTCGATCTGCCACGGCCCGCAGATCCTCGCGGCCGCGGGCGTGCTCGACGGCTACGAGATCACCGCCTACCCCGCGGTCAGGCCCGAGGTCGAGGCCGCCGGCTGCTCGTGGGTCGACGGCGTGACGACGGACGGGAACCTCGTCACCGGGCAGGCGTGGCCCGACCACCCGGAGTGGATCGCGGGGTTCCTCGACCTGCTCGGCACCGAGATCGACCACGACGCGCCCGCCGCCGCGGCGGAGTGACCCGTCCGGACTCCCCTTTTTAATGCGCGACCCACGCGCCGTCGCCGTCAACGTCGCCGCCAACACGAACCAGCCCGGTTTCCGCGGGCCCGTCTACCCGGACGGGTCGTTCGCGTACGTGCCGATCCCCGAGTCGGCGGCGACGCTCCCGCGCGAGCGATTCCCGGTCGACGAGCCGCTTCCGACGTACGCCGACCTCGACCTCCCCTTCGCGGTGCCCTCCGACTTGCACGCGACGCCGGTCCACTTGGATCCGGAACTCCCCGGCGTCCACGGCCGCGACCGCGCGACGTACGGCGACCCCCACGGCGTGAAGGCCGGCCGGATCGCCGGCCTCGCCCCGGGCGACTGGCTGCTGTTCTACGCGACGCTGTCGCTGCGGCCGCACGGCTGGCTGGGGCCGGGCGGGGCGTCGGCCGACGCGGCGGTCGACGGCGACCCCGCGCCCGACGCCGACCTCGCCCCCGACTGGGGCGCGTACCTGTTCGCCGGTATCCGCGTCGAGCGGGTGCTCGCGGTCGGTGACGGCGACCGCTCCGAGACGGGGGGCGGGACCGGCGACGCCGCGGTCGACCGCGAGTCGGCGGCCGCGCTCGCGCCGACCAACGCCCACCTGAAGCGCGACCCGTTCGACGCGCGGGTCGTCGTCGCCGGCGACCCGGCGGCGTCGGGCCGCTTCGAGCGCGTCGTCCCCCTGAGCGACCCCGAGGCGGGCGCGGACGCGAACCGCCTCGTCACGGCGCTGTCCAGCGACTCGGGGAAGGGGCCGTGGTGGCGACGGCCGATGGCGTTCGACGCCGACGCGACGGCGACGCTGCTGGAGCGGATAGAGCGGGCCTGAGGCGCAGACATCCCGACGGCGACGGAGAAACGAACAAGTATTGTTGCTATCTCGGATGCGAACCGTTCGCTCACTCGGCCGAAAACGCCCGTGAGACGGCGTTTTGAGCCGATCGACGATCCCGTTTCCGCCGAACCGCCGACCGAACCCGTTCGGCCGCCGCAACATTTGCGCGAAGCCGGTTGCACCGCTCATCCTTGTCGGTTTCCGGAGCTATACCTTACAATAAAACTAAGAAGCATTCGATGTCAGATCTCAATGTCTCCCACGAATACTTCACGTGGAGACTGGTGCAAGACGTCGCGGAAGAGAACGGGTACTTCGAGGACGAGGGCGTCGACGCCGACCTCTCGTACTTCGCGCCCGGGACGCAGGACTTCGAGGGCGAGAACGCCTTCGACGCCGACTGGTGGGACGACATGGACGAGGACGGCGGCACCCACGGCGTCTGCGAGTGGAACGCGGTCCAAGAGGTCTCCGAGACCGACCGCGACATCGTCGGCTCCTACAGCGAGTGGGACCGCGTCGTGTTCGTTGACGCCGACGACGACGCCGAGACCATCGACGACCTGCGCGGTCGCTCCGTCGGGATCAACAAGTACGCCACCTCTTTCTACTCGATGCGCGAGATGCTGGAGAACGAGGGGTTCGAGGACGACGAGGTCGTCCTCGAACACGTCGGCGAGGCGGAGGAGCGCTTCGACGCGGTGAAAGAGGGCGAGGTCGACTCCATCGCGGTGCTGGAGCCGTTCGTCACGCTCGGCCGCTACGACGAGGAGCTGAAGGAGGTGTTCGACGGCCCGTGCCGCGCCGCCATCACCACGCGCGAGCAGCCCGAGCCGGAGAAGCTGGAGGGGTTCCTCGCGGCGCTGAACCGCGCGGTCGCCGACATCAACGACGACCTCGACGGGTACACCGACCGGTACGTCGGGCTGCTGGAAGACGAGGCGGCCGACAAGGCGGCCTTCGACGACGTGAACTTCGACCGGCTCCGCGAGGAGTTCGAGCTCCGCGAGTTCCTCCCCGTGCGCGCCCCCGACGAGGACCGGATCGGCGCGACCACGGACTGGATGCGCGAGAAGGGGTTCGTCCCCGACGACGCTGACATCGGGACCGCGGAAGAGCTCGATGACGAGGGCGTCATCCCGGACGACGAGGCGGCGTCCGAGGAGGAAGAGCCCGAGGCGACGGCGGACTGATCGATGTCCCTCGAGTCCCGCGCGGCGGCGACCGACGACGGCGACGAGGAGTCCGCCGTCCGGCCCGAATCCGCGTCCGCGGTCGGCGCCGACGCCGACGTCGACGGCCGTCGCGCGACCGACGCGGCGCCGGTCGTCGCCAGCGACCTCACGAAGCGGTACGACGAGACCCTCGTCTTCGACGGGCTCGACCTCGCGGTCGACCCCGGCGAGGTCTGCTGTCTGCTCGGCCCGTCCGGCTGCGGCAAGACGACCCTCCTGCACCTGCTCGCGGGACTCGAAGAGCCGACCGGCGGCCGCGTCGAAATCGACGGCGACCGGGTGACGGGCCCGGACTACCGGTGGGGCGTCGTCTTCCAGGACCCCCTGCTGTACCCGTGGCTCTCGGTGCGAGAGAACGTCGAAGTCGGCCCGAAGCTCCGCGGCGAGGAGCCCGACCCCGACCTGATCGACGAGCTGCTCGACCTCGTCGGGCTCGACGGCGTCGCGGACGCCGACACCGCGGACCTGTCGGGCGGGATGGCGCAGCGCGCGTCGCTCGCGCGGACGCTCGCGAACGAGCCCGAGGTGCTGCTCCTCGACGAGCCGTTCTCTGCGCTCGACCAGCTGACGAAGATGGAGCTGCAGGACGAGCTGTTGCGGATCGTCGACGAGCTCGGCGTCACCGCCGTGTTCGTCACGCACGACATCGACGAGGCGGTGTACCTCGGTGACCGCGTCGCGATAATGGGACCGGTCCCGGCGGGCATCGAACACGTCGAGCGGATCGACAGCGAGACGCGGTCGCGGGACGACGAGGCGTTCCTCGCGGAGCGGGCGGCGACCTTCGAACAGTTGGAGGCGGTTGGACTCGAATGACGCACGATCATCACACGAACCACGACGACGTCGACCCCGATGTCGCCGAGAGCGCGCGCGAGCTCGTCGGCGGCGCCGGCTGGCGGAACCCCTCGGAGACGGCCCGCACGAGCGGGCTCTCCCGACGCGAATTCATGAAGGAGTCCGGGCTGGCGTCGCTCGCGGCGGCCGGCGTCGGCTCGACGGCCGGCTGTCTCGGGGGCGGCGGGGAGGGCGACGGCCCGCCGACCGCGGAGATCGGCTACCTCCCGATCACGGACTCGGCGCCCCTGCTGACGGGATACGCCAACGACCACTTCGCCGACCACGGCGTCGACGCCGCCGAGCCGACCCTCTTCCGCGGCTGGTCGGACCTCGCGGAGGCGTTCCTCTCCGGCGAGGTCAACGTCGCCCACTTCCTGATGCCGATGACGGTGTGGATGCGCTACGGCGACGAGCTGGACGCGAACGTGCAGGTCGTCGCGTGGGACCACACCGACGGCTCCGCGCTGACGGTCCAACAGGAGATCGACGAGTGGGCGGACCTCGGCGGCGGCACCGTCGCCGTCCCGTTCTGGTACTCGATCCACAACGTCATCCTCCAGATGGGGCTCCGCGAGCACGGGCTCACGCCCCGAACGGACTCCTCCGCCGACGAGGTGGCGGACGACGAGGTGAACCTCGTCGTGACGCCGCCGCCGGACATGCCCGCGGCGCTCGAGAACGGCTCCATCGAGGGGTACATCGTCGCCGAGCCGTTCAACGCGATCGGCGAGCTCGACGCCGGCGGGAAGATCCTGCGGTTCACCGGCGACGTCTGGCGCGAGCACGCCTGCTGCGTCGTCGTGATGCGCGAGGAGCTGGTGCAGTCGCGGCCGGAGTGGACGACCGACGTGATGAGCGGGCTCGTCGACGCCCAACAGTACCTCCGAGGGAATCGGTCCGAGGCCGCGCGGCTGCTCTCCTCGGCGGAGAGCGGCCTGCTGCCGCAGGGGCCCGAGCCGATCGACCGCGCGCTCACCCACTACGACGAGCACGAGCCGTACCTCGAATCGGGCGCGATCCGCAACGAGGAGTGGGACATCGACCGGATCGGCTTCTACCCGTACCCGTACCCCTCGTACACGGAGGAGCTGATCCGTCGCATGCGCGAGACCCGCGTGGAGGGCGAGGACGCCTTCCTCGACGAGTTAGAGCCCGCCGAGGTCGCCGACGACCTCGTCGCGTACGACCCCGTTCGCACAGCGTTAGAAGAAGCCGGCGGCCCGCCGGCGTTCGACGTCCCAGAGGAAGATGGCTACGAGAGACAGGAGACGATACGGTTCTGAGCTGCTCGGGGAGCGCGGCCGCCTGCTGCCGGCGGTCGGACTCCTCGGCGGCCTCGCCGTCTGGTGGGCGGTGACGGCGCTCGGGAGCGGCATCATCACGAACTTCGCGCCGGCGGCGACGGTCGCCGTCCTCGCCGAGCTCGTCGTCTCGCCCGAGTTCTACGACCACGTGCTCGTCAGCGTCTACCGGTTCGGGCTCGCGCTCGCGCTCTGCCTGACGGTCGGGCTCCCCGTGGGGATCGTCGTCGGCTACTTCGAGGCGGCCGAGCGGGCGACCACGGTCCTCTTCCAGTTCATGCGGATGATCTCCCCGCTGGCGTGGTTCCCGATCGCCATCATCGTCTTCGGCGTGGGGACCCGGTCCGCGGTGTTCGTGATGTTCATGGCCGGCCTCTGGCCGATCGTGTTGAACACCGCCCACGGGATCGCGACCATCGACGACGACTGGATCACGGTCGGCGAGTCGCTCGGCGGCGACACGCGCGCCCTGCTCCGCCGGGTCGTCGTCCCCGCGGTGATCCCGGACATGCTGACGGGGATCCGCCTCTCGATCGGCATCCTCTGGATCATCCTCGTCCCCGCGGAGATGCTCGGGGTCAACACCGGGCTGGGCTACCTCATCCTCGACGCCCGCGACCGGTTCTCCTACGCGGAGATCCCCGCGATCATGCTGGTGATCGGCTTCATCGGCTTCTGGCTCGACCTGTCGGTCCGCCGGCTCCACGCCCGGTGGAACTGGGGGTAAGTCGGCGACCGCCGCCCGACGCCCGCGCGCTCCGCGCCCTCTCGCACGTCGATGTCCGCGCCCTCTCGCACGTCGATGTCCGCGTCATCCCGCACGTCGATTTATGTGGCACGCTACCGTGCGTCCACACATGACCGACGACGACACCGACGACGCCGGCGACACCGAGGCGGCCGAGACGACGCCGGGCGACGAGGAGCCGACGACCGGCGGCCGCGGCGCGCCCTCGCGGCTCGGCCGCGTGCTGCTCGGGGTCGGACTGGCGGCGCAGGCCTCCGAGGACTTCCGCGACATGGACGAGACGATCGAGTACGCGGAGTCGGCCGGGGTCCCCGCCCCCGACCTCGCGGCCCCGTTCGCGTCGGGGATGATGCTCGTCTCGGGGATCGGGATCGCGCTGTGGCGAGCCCCTCGGATCACGACCGGCGCGGCCGTGACGTTCCTGACGGTCGTGACCGCGACGATGCACGACTTCTGGAACGCCGACGAGGACGACAAGAGCGGCGAGCGGCTGGCCTTCTTCGGTAACCTCGCGATGCTGGGCGGGGCCCTAGTGTTCCTGCGCGAGGCGTTCGAGTAGCGCTCCTGCGTCGCCGTCGCGGCCGTGACGAGAGCGCTCCTGCGTCGCCGTCGCGGCCGTGATGAGAGCGCTCCCCCGTCGCCGCCGCGGTCGACGCCGACCGCCTACAGATCGCCCGCGTCGAGCGGGTCCTCGAGCTGTCCCATCACCGCCTCCAGCGCGTCGGTCGCGGTGAGGAGCCCGACGATCTCGCCGTCCTCGATGACGAGCGCGAGCTCCTGTGACTCAGCCTGGAACTGGTCGTATGCGTCGCTGATGCTCGTCTCCGGCGAGACCGTCACCGGCGGGGCGGCGATCTCCTCGAACGTCGTCTCCCCCGCCCGGAGCTCCTCGAAGCGGCTCACGATCGACGGGGCGTACACGATCCCCTCGAAGTCGTTCGGACCGTCGCCCACGAGCGGGAACCGCGTGTGCGGCGTGTCGCGAATCCGGTCGAGGTTCTCCTCGATCGACGCCGACGTCGACAGCGAGACGACCTCGTCGGCCGGCGTCATCAGGTCCGCCACGCCGAGCTCGTCGACAGCGAGCGCGTTGAGGACCTCCTCGCGGCGCTCCTCGGGGAGCTCGACCTCCTCCATCATCGACCCGAGGCGGTTGCGGAGCTCCGCGCGCGTCTCCAACACCTCGCTTTCGGTCTCGGTCCACGACCCGGTCATCTCGACGCCGAACAGCCCGAGGGTGGCCTTCGCGACCCAGTCGCCGAACTTGATCAGCGGCGAGATGAGCCACGCGAACCAGTACAGCGGCCGCGCGCCGTACCCCGCGACCTGCTTCGAGCGCTCGACGCCGAGGTACGTCGGGGTCTGCTCGCCGTGGGTGAGGTGGACCATGTTGATGATGAAAAAGCCCAGCAGCGACCCGGCGCCCGCTGACGCGAACGCCGTGTTCGCGAATATCGGCGCGAACAGCGCCGCGAGCCCCGGCTCCGCGACGATACCGAGGGCGATACTCGTCCCGGAGATCCACACCTGACAGGTGGTGAGGTAGAACTCCAGGTCGTCCGTCATCTCCCACGCGCGCCGCAGTCCGGGGGTGTCGATCTCCGACTCCGGATACTGCCGGAGCCGCGTGAGGGCGAACTCGACCGCCACGAAGTACGCGTTGATCAGGATGAGGGCGACGCCGGCCGCCACGCGGAGGGCGACCTCGGTCGGCGGCATCGCTGTCGCGAGCGGGATCATCGTTCCTCCGGTCCCGTCGCGACCCTGAAAAGGATTCAGGACTCCCGCCGTCTCGTCGCGACTCGTCGTCCGCCGCCCGCTACTCGTCGTCCTCGTACGTCGAGAGCCCGTCCTCGGGCGGGAACTCCTCGACCGGCACGGTCGTCTCGTCGCCGCTCGCCATGTCTTTCACCGTGTACTCGCCGTTCCCGAGGTCGCGCTCGCCGACGACCACGACGGTCTCGGCGTTGATCGAGTCGGCGTAGCCGAGTTGGGCGCCGAACGAGCGACCGGAGACGTCGCTCTCGACGACGACGCCGTCGTCGAGCGCGCGGAGGTCGCGGGCGAGCGCGGCCGCCTCGCCCCGCGTGTCGCCCACGCTGAGCACGTAGTAGTCGGTCGAGAGCTCCTCGTCGGGCCAGACGCCGGCGCGCTGACAGAGGAGCTTGAGGGTGGCGTGGCCGGGCGCGACCCCGACCGCGGGGGTCGGTTGGCCGCCGAAGCTCTCGATCAGGTCGTCGTAGCGCCCGCCGCCGAAGACCGAGCGCGACACCTCGCCCGTGGAGTCGAAGCACTCGAAGACGACGCCGGTGTAGTAGTCGAGCCCGCGGGCGGTCGTCAGCGAGACCTCGCAGAACTCGCCCGCGCCGAAGTCGTCGGCCGCGGCGAGCACGTTCCGCAGGTTCTCGACCGCGGCCGCGACCTCCTCGCCGCCGGCCTCGGCCACCGCGTCGAGGTCCTCGGGGGCGTCGACGCCCGAGATGAGGTCGTCGAACTCGCGGGCGGTCGCGCGGTCGAGCCCCGCGTCCGAGAGGAGTCCGAGGTACTCGCCGTCGTCGACCTTCGCGCGCTTGTCGACCGCGCGGATCGCCGCGGCGGTGTCGACCGCGTCGGGATCGGCGGCGAGCGCCCGGACGAGCCCGCCGAGGATGTCGCGGTGCGAGACGCGGAACTCGAAGTCGTCGCCGGTGAGCCCGAGGTCGGTGAGCGCGTCGGCGGCGACCGCGAGCACCTCGGCGTCGGCCTCGGGCGCGGACGAGCCGAACACGTCGATGTTCGTCTGGTAGAACTCGCGGAACCGGCCCTGCTGGACCTGCTCGTAGCGCCAGAACGGGCGGGTTGAGACCCACTTGATCGGCTTCGACAGCTCCTGGCCCTTCGCGACGACCATCCGGGCGACGGTGGGGGTGAGCTCCGGCGTCATGGAGACGCCGCGGCCGCCCTTGTCGTCGAAGGCGTACAGCTCCTCGACGATCTCCTCGCCGGACTTGTCGACGTACATCTCCGTCCGCTCTAGGGCGGGGGTGGCGATCTCGCGGAAGCCGTACCGGCTCGCGGCGTCCTCGATCGCGTCGGTCACTTCCCGGCGTGCGGACTGCTCCCCGGGGTAGAAGTCGCGGAATCCCTTGAGACCGTCGTACATACGCGTCGGTTCGGCGAGCGCCCGCTTGAAAGCATCCTTTCGGGGCCGCGGCGGTCGCTCCGGCGGCTCGCTCGCCGCCGCCTCGCCTCTCCGGCTACTCCCCGCCGTCGCGCGTCGGGAGGTCCGGCTCGAACGCGGCCGCCTCGACGGCCATGTCGAGGACGTCCTCGACGTTCTCGTCCTCGGTCACGCTCATCGTCGCGTCGACGGACTCCGCCCGCACCGCCTCGAAGCGGTCGTGTTTGTTCGCCACGGTGAGGAACGGGACCGCGTCGCCGAACAGCTCGCGGACCTCCTCGCGCAGCTCCAGCTGGACGTCCAGCGGGTAGCCGCAGTCGCCGGAGGGGTCGAGCACGAAGACGACGACGTCGGCGAGGTGTTCGAGTGCGCTGACCGCCTGCCGCTCGATGTCGTTTCGGTCCTCTTCCGGGCGGTCGAGCAGGCCGGGGGTGTCGACGATCTGGTACCGGACGTGGTCCCGCTCGAAGTGACCGATCTGGACGCCGCGGGTCGTGAACGGGTACTCCGCGATCTCGTTGGAGGCGCGGGTGACGCGGTTGACGAACGACGACTTCCCGACGTTCGGATAGCCGGCGATGACGATGGCGGGCTCGTCGGGCCGGATGTCCGGGAGCACCTTCAGCTGGTCGCGCGAGTCGCCGATGTACCGCAGGTCCTCTTCGATCTGGTCCATCACGTCGGCCATGCGCGCGAACGCCTGTTTCCGGTGTTTGCGCGCGGTGTCGACGTCGGAATTCCGGACTTTCGTCGTGTACTCGTCGCGCAGGTCCTCGATCTGACGGCTGGCCCACATCACCTGCGAGAGCGCCTGCCGGAGGCGGTCGACGTCGACGATGGCGTCGGCGAGCTCGTAGTAGAACGGGTCGACGTCGAAGCCGAAGTCCGGCCACGAGACGACGACGTTCTCCAGGTTGTCCGAGAGGACGTTGCCGGCGGTCCGTAACATCGACTCCTGCGCCTCGTGGCCGCGCTTCGCGCGTCCCGCGCGGGCCGCCCGCGAGAACGCCTTGTCGACGAGTTCCTCCGATCGGGGGGTCGTCGGGAGGCCCTCAAATATCATGTTGGCCGTTCTTGTCCACCGACGCGTATAAGACCGTCCGTTCGGGGACCCGCGCGACACGGCAGCACACGGTCGGACGCGGTGGGGTTCGGCGGCGACGGTCACCGGAGGCGACGCTCCCTCGTCGGGAGTCCCCCGTCGCCGCGTCGATGACGATGAACGATCGTTATCTTCGCTACGCATATTCCAAGACATATTTATGCTTCAAAGGAATACGGTCGCTCATGGCACGCTCGTTCACGCCCACGACGTACGAGGACATCGACCCGGACCGCCGTCCGAGCCTGGCGGCGGCGCTGGTCCCGGTCCTCGCGGTCGTGGCGTTCCTCGGTATCGGCTCGGCCGTCCTCGGCCTCGACCCGCACGCGCCGCTCCTCTGGAGCATCGCCTTCGTCGGCGTCTTCGGCCTCTGGCTCGGCTACGACTGGGACGACCTGTTCGACGGCATCGCCAACGGTCTCGTGATGGGGCTGCAGGCGCTGCTGATCATCTTCACCATCTACGGGCTCATCGCGACGTGGGTGAGCGCCGGGACGATTCCGGGGCTCATGTACTTCGGGCTGGAGACGCTCACGCCCGCGACGTTCCTCCCCGCCGCCGCGGTCGTCGCGGCGGTCGTCGCCTTCGCGATCGGCTCGTCGTGGACCACCGTCGGCACGCTCGGCGTCGCCTTCGTCGGCATCGGCGCCGGGCTCGGCGTCCCGGACCCGATGACGGTCGGGGCCGTCCTTTCAGGCGCGTACGCCGGCGACAAGCAGTCGCCGCTCTCGGACACGACGAACCTCGCCGCCGGGGTGGCGAACACGGACCTGTACGCGCACATTCGCCGGATGCGGACCGGCACCCTCGTCGCCTTCGGGCTCGCGGTGCTCGGCTTCCTCGCGCTCGGGCTCCGCGCCAGCGGCGCGATCCCCGCGGGCCGGATCGCCGAGATCCAGGGCGCGCTCGCCGGGACGTACGCGATCACGCTGCTCGCGTTCGTCCCCCTCGCCGTCACCTTCGGGCTGGCGCTGCGCGGGTACGCCCCCCTGCCGACCCTCGTCGCCGGCGTCTTCGCCGGCGTGCTCACGACGGTGTTCGTCCAGGGCGCCGGGTTCGTCGCCGCGTGGGACACGTTCATGTACGGGACCGCGCCCGAGTCCGGCTCCGAACTGGTGAACGAACTGCTCGCGACCGGCGGCCTCACCGGCTCCGCGTGGACGATCACGGTCGTCGTCGCGGCGCTCTCGCTCGGCGGGATCTTGGAGCGGACCGGCGTGTTGGCGGTGATCGCTCACGCCTTCACCTCCGCCGTGCGGAGCCCGGGCGCGCTCGTCGCCGGCACCGGCGTCTCGGCGATCGTCATCAACGCGCTCACCGCGCAGCAGTACATGAGCATCGTGCTCCCGAGCGTCACGCTCCGGAACACCTACGAGGAGTTCGGGATGGACACCGACCAGCTCTCCCGCGCCGTCGAGGCGGCGGGGACGCCGACCGGCGCGCTGTTCCCGTGGCACGCGGGCGCCGTCTACATGGCGGGCGTCACCGACGTGCCGACGCTGGAGTACGCGCCGTACTACCTGTTCGCGTTCCTCTCGCCGCTCGTGCTGTTCGCGATGGCCGCGACCGGCTACAGCCTGAACGCGACGCCGACCGACGCGGGCGTCGGCTCCGCGGCGACGGCGCCCGCGGCGACCGACGACGACTGACGGGTCGACGGCGGCGGTCGGCCGACGCGTTCCCGCCGGTTCGTCCCTGCCTGTCGAACCCGTCAGCCGGTGAGTTGTCCCGGCGACTTACTCGTCGCCGCTCTCGGCGATGAGTTCGTACGAGGTGTACTCGATCGCGTCGGGATCGTCGGCGAGCAACGGATCCAGCAGTTCGTCCTCCCACGTGAGCCAGTCGTCCGGGTACTCGGTCTTCGCCACCGGGTCACCCGCCGGTCCCCAGACGTCCGCCCACGCCTCTCGGCTCTCGTACACCCAAACGGCCGCGAACTCCCCGGCCCGGTCCCCTCTGATACCGCGGCCGATCCGGTGTTCGACCAGCCCGGGAACGCCCTCGAACAGCCCGCGGTCGACGGCCTCCGCTACCGCGTCGCGGAAATCCGACGGGGACGCCGACTCCGCCAGCTCGTAGTGATGAACGCTTACGACCATGGTGTCTCCCCGTTTCGGGAATCGCGCGCGCCACTGATGAATGCAGCACCCCGCGTTCGGCACGGGGCCTCCCGATCGCGGGGAGTCCCGTCGGAATCGCGGTTCCGAGGCTTTCAGTCCGGGAGGCGGAACGCGAGACCGTACATCCGCCCGACCGATTCCGACCCGATCTCGCCCGCGAGCCGACGAGCGGCCGCCGCCAGCGCGTCGCCGGACTCATCGGGGCAGTCTCCGGCCATGGCGGTCGCCTCGTCGGCGTGGGCGGAGACGTGACTTTCGGTCCAGGGCACCGGCTCCAGTAGCGTCCGCTCCCGTTCGAACTCCCAGCCGTGCCCCGCGAAGAACCGCCGCAGGAACGCCGCCGGGTAGAAGGTGAGCGCCGGGCGGCCGCGGGCCAGCTCCGACGCGGCGTTCTCGACGGCGAACAGCTCGCGGATCGCGGCGTCGTCCGGGAGCGGGTCGTAGTCGTCGACGACGAGGTGCGCGCCCGGGGCCGCGACCCGCGAGAGCTCCGCGGCGACCGCCGACAGCGCCGCGGGGTCGAGGACGTTACAGAGACCGTGCGCGGTAATCAGGTCGACGGAGTCGTCGGGGAGCGGGACCGCCCGGAGGTCCGCCTCCAGCACCGCCAGTCGGTCGTCGACGGTGGCGTCGTTCCCGTCACCGTCGTCGCCGCCGTTCCCGTCACCGTCGTCGCCGCCGCCGTCACCGACGCGCCGTCGCGTCGTCAGCGCGTGGCCCCGGTCGTTCGTCACGGCGTACACCCGGGCGGCGCCGTTCGCGAGCAGTCCGGCGGTCGCGTTCCCGGCGCCCGCCCCGGCCTCCAGACAGCGCTTCCCGGCCACCGGTCGGTCGTCGAGCGCGGTCGCGACCGTCTCCGGAACGTCCATGCTCCGGGCTCAGTGGTGCAGCTGTTCAGGAACCGGGCTGTCGTCGTGGCGGACCCGCTCGATCAGCGACCGCTGGGCGGTCTCGTCCATCCCGGTGAAGTCGGCGGCGGCCTCGAGGATCATGGTGACGAGCTTCGGATCGCCGGCGCTGACGACGCTGGTGAGCCCCTGCGCGGCGGCGAAATCGAACCGCTCGCGGACCTCGTCGGGGGCGGTGACCGGGCGGTACCAGTTCGCGAACGGCCGGTCCGCCTCGGGGAGCTGGTCGGTCGGCGGCCACGAGCCGCCGGCGAACGCCTTGATCCCGAGCGTGCCGACGTCCTCCGCCTCGGCCCGGGTGAGGACGGCCTCGTAGTCGTATTCGTCGCCGTCCTTGCCGGCGACGACGGGGTTCAGCGGGAACATCACGGTCTCGAGGTCGTCGATGCGGTCGAGCGCGTCGAGGATGAGGTCGGGGTCGCCGTGGCTCGTCAGCCCGATGTGGTCGATCAGCCCCTGCTCTTTGGCCTCGCGAAACGCCGCGAGCGCGCCGTCGTCGCCCGTGATCGCGTCCAGTTCCTCGTCGTACTCGAGCCCGTGGAGCTGATACAGGTCGATCTTGTCGACGCCGAGGCGGTTCAGCGAGCGGTCGAGCTTGCGCCACGCGCCCTCGTACGTCCGCTCTTGGGTCTTACAGCCGAGGAATATCTCCTCGCGGTGCTGGCGGAGTTTCGGGCCGAGCTTCAGCTCCGCGTCGCCGTACGTCGGCGCCACGTCGAAGTGGTTGACGCCGTAGTCGAGGACGTGCTCGACGAGCTGGTTCGCGCCCTCCTGTTCGAGCCAGTTGAGCGCGATCGCGCCGAACGTCATCACGCTGCTGTGGTGACCGGTGTCACCGAGCGGGCGGGTCTCCATACGTGCGCCATCGCGCCGCCGCGGCATAACGGTTGGCGGCGCCCGGCCTGACGGGCCGACCGTCGCGGGTGCTCCGAACGCGCTCCGCGGTCCGGTAGGTTTACCGCCGTCGACACCCCGCCGATCGAACATGAGCTTGGAGGTCGCCGTCGCCGTCCCGTTCAAACACCGCGCGAAGGAGCGGCTGGGCGAGGGCGAGTTCGTCGTCGCGCTGTCGCTCGACCGCGACTGGTTCTCGCCGGATCAGGCGAAGCGGCTGGTCGACGTCGCCGTCGGCCGCGGGCTGGTCGCCGAGGAGGACGGCGACCTCGTCGCGCGCTTCGACCCCGACGACGTGTTCGTCCCGGAGGGGTTCGCGCCCGACGAGTCGATCCTCCGGGAGCAGTCCACCTTCGAGACCGCCCTCGACGCCATCGTCGCGGCCGGCGTCGAGAAGCAGCGCGCGGTCGCCGCGATCAACGAGCGACAGCGCGCGCTCGCGGTCACCATCGAGGCGGCCGCGGTCCTCGTCGCGAAGGAGCACGGCGCCGCGGTCGATCACCTCGCGGCCGACGTGCGCGAGGAACTCGCCGCCGCCGGAGAGCCGTCCGGCGACGCCGACGAGGCGGCGACCGACGCCGCGGGTGACGCCTGATGGTCGCGGACCGACTGACCGACGGCGTCCGGATCGGCCAGCTGCTCGCGTCGGAGGTCTCCGGCAACGAGGGGCGCCTGCGGGACCTCGCGCTCGCCGACGCCGACCCCGACGTCGAACCGACGACCGACGGCGCGCTCGCGTACCGGATCGTTCGCGAGGGCGAAGCCGGCGGCGACGGCGTCGGGCGCGAAGTCGCCGAGGTGTACGTCCACCCCGACCGCGTCCGGGTCGAGTTCGTCGGCGGCGACGCGGACCGTGAGACGGATGCTGTCGACTCGTCCGACGCGCCCGACTCGTCCGACCCGTCCGACGCGCCCGATATCCCCGGACTCGCCGCCGCCGCGGCCGACGAGGCGGGCCTCCGCGTCAGACCGAAGGCGGTCCGCCCGCCGCGGACGCTGGTCTTCGTCGAGGACGGCGCGCAGGTGAAGCGCGCGCTGCCGGTGCTGGAGGCCGTCGTCGACGCGATATAAAAGGGACCGCCGTCGGGCCGTCCGCGGCGGCGTCTCAGTCCGACCGGCCGCCGTCGCCCATCGCGACGTTGCGCGACGCCGACGGGTCGTCGGGCGACTCTCCACCGACCTCGAACTTCCGGAGCAGCGCGCGGAGCCGCTCGGCCTGATCGGCGAGCGAACCGGCCTCGGCCGTCGCCTGCGACATCGCGGCGAGCTGCTCGTCGGCCGCCTCGCTGACGTCGTCGGCCTCGTCGGCGGTCGACTTGCTGATCCCTGCCACCTCCTCGACCATCGACACCGTCTCCTCGGTGCTCGCGGCCTGGTCGTCGGTCGCCTTGCTGATCTCGCGGATCCCGTCGTCGGTCTCGGCGGCGTTGCCCGCCACCTCGGCGAACGCGTCCGCGGCGTCGCTGACGGCCTCGGCGCTGGCCTCCATATGTTCCTCGGCGGTCCGGACCTCTTCGACGGTCGCCTGCGTCTGCGACTGCGTGCCGGCGATGAGCTCCTCGATCTCCTGGGCCGCCTCCTGGGTCTCCTCGGCGAGCTGTTTCACCTCGTCGGCGACGACGGCGAACCCGTCGCTCCCGCCGCCGCCGCCGCCGGCCCGCGCGGCCTCGATGTTGGCGTTGAGCGCGAGCAGGTTCGTCTGTTCCGCGATGTCGCTTATCAGGTCGACGATCTCGCCGATGTCGTCCATCCGCTCGTCGAGGACCCTGACCTTCTCCGCGGTCGCGCCGATCGATTCGCGGGACTCGCCGACGCTGTCGATCGCCTCGCCGGCGGTGTCCTGTCCCTCGTTTGCGATCGACGCGGTCTGCTGGGCCGCGTCCGCGACGGTCTCCGTCGAGGAAGCGACCTCCTCGATCGTCGCCGAGAGGTTGTTCATCTCGCCTGAGACCTGTTCGAGCATCTCGCGCTGCTCGTCCGCTCCCTCTGCGATCTCCGTGACCGACCGACTCACGTCCTCGCTGCGCGCCTCGGCCGTGTCCACGCCTTCGACCGTCTTCTCGCTGGCCGCGGACACCTCGCCCGCGAACGACTGGACGTCGCGCATCGTCGACTCGATGTCGTCCATCATCTCGTTGAACGCGGCGCCGATCTGCTCCATCGCCTCGCTCTCGCTGCCGGCGTCCAGCCGGACCGTGAGGTCGCCGTCGGCCGCGCGGTCCATCGTCGCGCTGTAGTCGTCGGCCTTCGTCTCGAGGTGGTCGTTCAGCCGCTCGACCTCCTCGCGGCGCTTCTCGACTTCCGCCTTCGCCTCCTCGACGTCTTGGATCTCCGACTTCTGCTCGGCGACGAGGTCGAGCTGGCGCTGCGCCTCCTCGCGCGATTTCTCGATGGAGTACCAGTTGACCATCAGCGCGCCCACGAGCCCGAGGATGAAGAACGCGTGAATTCCGCCCCAGATGATCGGGTTCTCGATCGCCGCGGCGTGGTTGTAGACGAGGCTCGCGTCGATCAGGCTGAACGCGCCGTGGCCGATGGCGACGTACCCGACGCCGACGGCGAACGGGACCCAGTCCTCGTACAGGGCGAGCACCGCCACGAACACGAAGAAGCTGAAGTGCGCCTCGATGTAGCCGCCGGACAGCTTCACCAACGCCATCGAGACGGTCATGAGGCTGAACGCCGCGAGCACCGTCCGCTGGCGTCGACCGAGCCGAGACACGTTCGCCAGCCCCGCCGTGCCGAGGATGATCGCGACGAAGCCGCCGAGCATCCAAAGCGGCGTCGCGGGGATCTCCGCGCCGGTGAACGGCTCGGTCCCGCTGTACAGCCCCAACGCGATCAGAAACGGCACCTGTACCGCGATCGCGATCAGGACGTTCCGGTGCCGGCCGCCCCACATCTCCTTCGGCATGGACGTGCCGTCCGGGACGTATCGGACGATCTCTCGGATCGTGTGCCCCACGCCGGACGGTCCGGACGCGTCCGCCGCTGACCCAGTGGCTGGTTCGGTCATGACCGGAGGTCGACCCCACCGGTTAAAATATCCCCCTTCCCGAATATTACGACTGATACCGTAAATCGTGCGCAGACGCCGGAGAAAGCCGCAATCCGGGATCCGGAGGCCGTTTCGGCCGACACCACCGAAAACCGGTGGACCGGAGACAGGCGGAGGACGGAGACGTTCTCGAAGTCCGTACATTCACACAAAATATACGTTCTTCTTATCATGAAAATAATTTATGTACCGTCCCGGAGTAGCCCTCGTTAAGGTGATGATACCATTCCCATGCGGCCCGAACTGACACGCGAATTCGATAAAGACCTGCTTAACCAGCTCACCGGCCTCACGGGACTCGGATGGACCACGTCGGTACTGGGATACCTGAGCAGCGTGATCGGCTACGGAAACGGCCTGATAAGCCGACTCGTCGCCGAGCCGCAGTCGCTCCTCTACGTCGGCGGGAGCTTCTTCGTTCTCACGCTCGGGCTCGACCGATTACAGAGCAAAATCGCGGCGGAACCGACCGGCGAGGAGAGCCGGGAGAGCGGCGCCCCGCGCGGCGACCCGCACGAAGGGGAGATCAGCGGAGCCGGCGATCCACGCGACGGGGGGACGTGAGGAGTCGGCGGTCCACACGGGGGGACGTGAGGAGTCGGCGGTCCACACCACGGGGAACGCCGTCCGCAACCGGGAGGCCGACCGCGTCGATTTCGTCCCGCTCGCGGTCTCGCTCCCCGAGCCGACGCGTTTTATATCCCTCCGAACCGCGGTACGGCCGTGACGCTCGATCCGATCCACGTCGAGAACATCGCGCGGCTCGCGTACGGGATCGCGAGCGACGTGGACACGACCGACCACGACGACCTCGCGGGGCGGGTGTGGCGCGACTGGCTCCCCGAGCTCCGCCGCGACGGCCGCGTCGTGATCGAGCCGGTGGGCGACCACGAGCGCCGGCTGGCCCCCGTCGACGACGCCTCCCTCGCCGAGCGCCCGTTCGAGACGGTCCACGGGCTCGACTCCGGCACGATCAACCCGACGACGTTTAAAAACGGACTCGTCGTCGACGTGGCCCACGCCGCGATGGCGAGCGATCCGACGGACCTGGACCTCCACCGCGACCGCACGATCGTCGCGACCGTCCACGCCGGCGACTCCACCGCCGACTTCGACGACGACTGGCGGCGGCGCGACGACGGCCACACCCGACAGCGCGTGCTCCACGCCCCGCGGGTGAACCGGTACGCGGAGGGCGTGGTCCACGCGCTCGCGCTGTACCTCGCCGAGGGGACCCACGCGCTCGACCACGCCAGCGAGGTCGGCGACCTGCTCGTCTTGGACGGCCCGATATACCCGAAGGAGCTGTTCACGTGGGACGACCGCAACCCCGAGCTCGGTGCGCTCGCCCGCGAGGCGAAGCCCCGCGCGGTCGTCGAGAAGTACGTCCGGCTGGTCGAGCGGTTCGTCGAACGCGACGTGCCGCTCGCCGGCTTCGTGAAGAACCCCTCCAGCGGGACGATCGTCCGGACGCTGGCGCGGAAGGGGGTCGAGCCGCCCTGGCCGGACGACACCGCGCTGTTCACCCGACTGCTGGAGCGGCGGGACGACGCGGGGCAGTCCAGCGGTGGCGGGGCCGGCGACCCGTCCGGAAGCGCCCGCGGCGACCGCCTCGACGACGCGCTCACGTTCACCACCTGGTTTAGAAGCCGCGGGGGCGCCGACGCGACGATGGCGGCCGACGGCGACGCGCTCGGGATCGACCGCGAGCTCGATCCCGAGCTGTACGAGCCCACGTTCATGATCGTGTACGACCCGCGGACCGACGTGACCTACAAGCTGGAGGCGCCGTACGCGTTCACCCGCGACGCCGATACGCGGGACCGGCTCACTCGGCAGGTCCTCGCCGAGGTGGCCACGACCCGCGGTCCGCCCGAGGCGGTGGCGAAGGCCGACGAACTGGCGCGGATCGACGCCACCGAGAAGGCGGCGCTCCGCCGGAAGTTCGAGGAGCGCTTCGACAGCGACCAGCAGGCGACGTACGACGACCTGCGGTGGGGCAAGGCGGACTTCTAACGCTTCTGGCCCCGCCGACGTGGTCGGTGCGTGCCTGCGAGGCCGCATCGCGGCCGAGGAGCACGCGCGAGGTCGCCGGCGCTCCGCGCC
>NZ_NHPG01000037.1:0-30886 GCF_002252965.1 Halorubrum sp. Ea1 | reverse complement strand
GCGGCCGAGGCGGCCGCGGCGGTCAACCGGGCGAGCGCGGCGAGACGACCGAGGCCCCGGAGCGCGAGCTCCAAGGCGAGGGGCCCGAGGGCTTCTGAGATGGGCGACGCGGGCTCCGAGATGCTCCTCCGCGAGCGCGAGACCGCGGAGGGGACGCTCGTCTCCGTCTGCGACGCGGACTGCCTCGGCGAGACGTACGCGGACGGCGACGTGACCCTCGCCGTCACCGAGGAGTTCTACGGGGGCGACGACGCCGTCGAGGCGAGCGCCGAGGAGGTCGTCGCCGGGCTCGGCCGCGCGCAGGTCGCGAACATCGTCGGGAGCGAGGCCGTCGGCGTCGCGGTCGAGGCCGGACTCGTCGACGAGGAGACGGTGCTGGAGGTCGGAGAGACCCGACACGCACAACTGCTCTGGCTGTGAGTCGGGTCGTATGAAGCGACTCGGACGGGAGGAGCTCACGGCGCTGCTGGAACCGCAGCCGCCGTCGGACGCGTTCTGGAACCGCGCTATCGACGCCGAGCGCGCCGTTATCGGCGTCTCGCCGGAGGCCGTGGACGGCGAGAGCGAGGGCGAGGCGGGCGAGCGGGAGCGCCGGAACCGTCGGCGGCGCGGCGAGTCAGGACCGGACGGCCCACTCTCGACGGGCGACATCGTCGACGTCGGCGACGACTCGTTCGTCGTCGTCGCGGTCGAGGAGACGGCGGCCGGCGGGCGGCGCTACCGGATCGACTTGATCGAGCCGCGGGCGGACGGGTGACCCCCGTAACGCAGAGACCGAGGCGACCGCCTACAGGTCCGCGACGTCTTCGATGGCGTCGGTGAGTTCTGTCACGCTCTCGACGGTGTGCTCGCCCATGTGACCGATGCGGAACGTCTCCTCGGCGATGTCGCCGTACCCGTTCGAGAAGGCCATGTCGTACTCCTCGCTCACCGCCTCGATCGTCGCGGCGACGTCGATGCCTTGCGTGTTCTCGATGCAGGCGACCGTCTGCGACTCGTACCCCGCCTCGGGGAACATCGCGAAGTGCTCGTCGGCCCAGTCGTGGACGTACGCCATCATCTCCCGGTGGCGCTCGTCGCGGGCGCGGTGGCCCTCGTCGAGCATGCGCTTCATCTGCTTGCGGTACGCTAACATGATCGGGATGGCGGGCGTCGAGTGGGTCTGGCCCTTGCGGTCGTAGTAGTCGATGGCGCGCCGGAAGCCGCCGTACCACGAGGAGTCCCCCTTCTCGACCTCGCGGTCGTAGGCGTCGTCGCTGACGACGCAGACCGCGAGCCCCGGCGGCATCGCGAACGCCTTCTGGGTGGACGCGAAGATGACGTCGATGTCGTGCTCCTCGATGTCGACGTAGTCGCCGCCGAGCGACGAGACGGCGTCGACGGCGAAGTAGGTGTCCGGGTACTCGCCGATGACGTCGCCCATCTCCTCGATGGGGTTGCGGACGCCGGTCGACGACTCGTTCATCACGCCCGCGACCATGTCGTACCCCTCGTCGCTGGCTTCGAGGGCGTCGCGAACGTCCTCGGGCTTGACCGCGTCGCCCCACTCGTACTCCAGCCGGGTGACGTCCTTGCCGAGCCGCTCGGCGACGTTGGCGTAGCGCTCGCTGAAGCTCCCGCAGGTCGGCACCAGGACGCGCTCGTCGACGAGGTTCAGCGTCGACGCCTCCCAGAACTCCGTCCCGGAGGCGGTGAGGATGATCACGTCGTTGTCGGTGCCGAGGAACTCCTTCGTGTCCTCGACGATGGTCGTGTACAGGTCGGTCATCCGGCCCATCCGGTGCCCGAACGTCGACTCCGTCATCGCCTCGATGACGTCGTCGCGGACCTCCGTCGGCCCGGGGATGTACAGCGTCTTGTCGTCGTAGTCGTCTCGGTATTCGCGTTTCTTCGTCACGGGATCCACCTGTCGAATGGTACCGGGTCGCGAGACGGTATGGTCCTTATGATCCGCTCAAAACGAGGGCGTCGATCGGAGGTCAGACGCGTCACGTGCCGGCGATCGGATGCCTCTGATGCCGGCGATCGGACGCGTCTCGTGCCGGCGATCGGACGCGTCTCGTGCCGGCGATCGGACGCGCCTCGTACTGAGTGCCGGAAGGCGATCCGAGCCCGAGTCGACGGACCGGCACCGGTGAGGGTGCGGGCCGGCGAACTCGTCGTCGTGCGAAATTCTTTGTGCCGTCTGGCAGTAGTTCGAGTATGGGACACCGCCTCGATGAGATAGACAAGCGCGTCCTCTACTACTTCGCGGTGAACGCGCGGAACACGGCGACGTCGGACATCGCCGAGGAGATGGGGGTGACGCCGGCGACGATCCGGAACCGGATCGACCAACTCGAGGACCGGGGAATTCTCCGAAGCTACCTGGCCGACATCGACTACAAGTCGATCGACGGGTACATCACCTACCTGTTCAGGTGTACGGCGCCGATTCCGGACCGGACGCAGGTCGCCCAGTCGGCGTTGGACGTCTCGGGAGTCGTCACCGTCCAAGAGCTGATGTCCGGTTCGGGCAACCTCCTCGTGACCGTCGTCGGCGCCGACACGGACGACATCAACCACGTCGCCGGGGAGCTCTCCGACCTCGGGCTACGGATCGAAGACGAGAGCGTGATGCAGGGGGAGTACCACAGACCGTACGATCCGTTCGGTCCCGAGACCGTCTCGAAAGGGCCGTCGCTGACCGACTTCATGAGCCTCGCGGGCGACGCCGAAGTCGCCGAGTTCTCCGTCTCGGAGGACGCCGAAATCGCGGGCAAAACCATCGAGCAAGCGGTCGACGAGGGACATCTCTCCCCCGACACGCACGTCGTCGGCATCGAACGCGAGGGCGACATGCTCACGCCGAAGGGGCAGACTACCTTCCGAGCCGGCGACATCGTCTCCCTGCTCTCGAAGGCCCCGTTCGAGCAGGGCTCGCTGGGGGCGTTCGGCACGCCGCGGAAGTGAGTTCGGACCGGTCGCCGGCGGCGGAGCCTCAGCGCCAGTGCCAGAAGTCGTTCCCGTCCTCCTCGACGGGGTCGGTCCGCTCGCGGAGGTCGACGACGTCCCCCTCGGTGGGTTCGTGGTCGTCCGGGAGCGACTCCATGCAGTCGAAACAGAGGAAGAACTCGGCGCCGTCCGTCAGTTCGAGGGTCATCCCCTGCGTCGACTCGAACGCGAAGTTCCACAGGTCGCCGATCCCGCCGGCGATCCTGACGGACCGCTCGCAGACGTCGCACGACTCCGAGGCCATACGCCGGGTAGGGGTCCGGGGCGCTAATGCGTGTCGCCGCGATGCGCGGTCGACGTGAGCCGCGGCGGCGAGGGGGCCCGCCCGCAGGGACGCGTTATCGCGGTTCCGGTGTCCGGCTCGTCGAAACCGCCTCCGAGCTCATCGAGGGCCGTCTGTAAGTCATCAAGGGCTGTCCGCGGGCCATCGAAGGCCGTCCGCGGGAGACGAGTACGGAGCGTCGTATGACGGAGCCCGGGGTCGGATAATAACAGTCCTTATCTAAAGGCCCGACAGAGTAGTATTGTGAAAGATATGCAAAATAGCTCGGTAGGGAGGAGCGGATCGCTCACTCGGCTCCAGTGGGTTGCAATCGCGTTGGCCGCCATCACTGGCGTTCTTCACGTGTACGCTGGCGTCGTCGAAGGGCGGGCACCGGTGGCGCTTGCGGGGGTCGGCTACGCCGGTTCGATTGCGCTGTTTTCGCTCGACTATCGGCGTCGCCTGCTCTATCTCATCGGGATTCCGTACACCGCCGTGCAGTTCCCCCTCTGGATCGTGGCCAAGTCGGAATATGGGGCGATCGACTACGTCGACAAGGCGGTCCAAGTCGTCCTGATCCTCACGTTGATCTATCTCTATCTGAACGCACCGTCCGAGTCGGCCGGGAACGCGGCGACGGCGGCGGATTGAGCGGGCGATTTCACGGGCGTATCCCGGGCTCAGTCGTCTCGAATCACCATCACTTTCACTCGGTTCACGCCGTCGAAGTCACGGAGCCGATACGTTAATTCCCGGACGCGTTCGCCGGTCCCCTGACAGAACAGGGACTCGAGACACCACTCCCCCTGGTGCGTGTGACTCGTGTTGCGGATCACGTCCTGATAGTCGTGTTGGACGCCGTGGAGCTCGCCGATCACCTCGTGGTGGCGGTAGTCGAAGGCGACGAGCGCGATGACGTCCTCGCTGAGGTCCTCGAGTCGGGAGTGCGACTCGATGTACTCCTGTATGGCCTCGCGAACCGCTCGTGACCGATTGTCCAGTCCCTCGTCGCGCCAGACCTGATCGAACTCGTCGACGACCGCGTCCGGGATGTTCAAACTCGTTCGCATCGGGCGTCGTTCGGGGCGCTCGTACAAGAGTTCCGAGTACGCGGTCTCCGTGCGGCGAACGCGGCGGCGGCTACCCCTCGATCGGCGCTTCCCAGAGCAGGATACCGGTCGAGCTGACGATGAGGACGACGCCGGCCGCGGCGAGCGCGAACAGCGGGGAGACGGCGTCGGAGATGACGCCGCTCCCGAGCTGGAAGGGCACGACCGCGAGTCCGCTGACCATCGCCATCGCGCTGAGCACGGTCGCACGGCCCGCCGTCTCGGTGCGGTCGTTGATGTACTGGCCGGCGAACGACCGCGTCACGTCGGAGAGCCCGCGGATCAGCAGGAACGTCGGGAGCGCGAGCACCGGAACGAAGTACATGCCCACCAGCGCGCCGCCCACGACGAAGGGCAGCCACAGGAACCACGTCCGGAGCCCCAGACGGGCGCGGATCGCTCCGGTGTAGTAGCTCAGTCCGGCGCCGACGAGACTGTACGCCGAGTAGAACCACCCGAGCAGCGACCGCACCGCCGACTGCGAGACGCCGAAGTCGAGAACGATCGTCTCGAAGATCGGCTGGAGGAAGACGAACACGAGGTACGTCACCGCCGCGTAGACGACGTAGTAATACAGCACGAACGCCCGGACGTTCCGCTCCGAGACCGTTCGCCGGATGATCGACAGCGTGCGGCGAAAGCTCAGTGTCGCGGTGTCGGCCCGTTCGTAGGTGTCGGGCTCGTCTATCGTCAGGAGAACGACCACGCCGAGCGCCGTCACTCCCGCGGCGACGAACCACGGATACGACAGGTCGATGCTGCCGAGATACCCCCCGACGACGGCCGCACCGGCGCCGATCGCCAGCGCGACCGACTCCCCGCGTCCGCGGACGTGCGCGAACTCGTCTTCGGAGAGGTCGTCGGTGAGCGTGTCGTACAGCCAGGCGTCTTCGCTTCCCGAGCGGAAGTTGTAGCCCATCGACCAACAGACGTACAGCGCCACGAGCGCCCGGAACGAACCGGAGAGTCCGATTCCGAGCAGCGTGAGCGAGATGAGAGCGGTTCCGGTCAGGAGACTGTTGCGCCGACCGAGGCGGTCGCCGACGTAGCCCGTCGGAATTTCACCCAGCAGCGTCGTCAGGTTGTATACCGCTTCGAGGACCGCGATCTGCGTGAAATCGAGTCCCTGTGCGAGGAAGAAGAGATACATAATCGGGCGGTAGAATTCGACGGCCTTGGTCGACTTGTAGAGGTAATACTTCAGGACGCTCCGCGGAGGGAGAGCGGCGGAACGCCGGAACGGAACGGCCATACTTCGGATGGCGATTCCGCCGAGATGGTTGTTGTGTTATGATCGGACCGCGAATTCGTAATACGAGCGCATCGGGCGAGTAGAGCCGGGGTCGGGTGTCGGCCGTTCGGCGGCTCGAAGTACCGAACGGCCGGTGTGCCGACGAGCGGTCTGCGCGGTTCACGGCGGCGTGAGGCCGGTAGACTGCGTATCGGTCGCGACGGTCGGACGCTCGCCGCAGCCGCTGTCCCGAGAGAGTTACTTGCGAAAGCGGGTGGGAGTTCCTCGCAGGATGCGGCCCCGTATGTAGTATCGCCCCGTCGAACGGCGCGGCGGCCGTCGGTAGGGGGGTGACCGATGCGGGGGATGGAGTCGGCACGAGGGTTCCGTCGGGTTCCTCGGATACATCCCGAATTGGCCGATAGCAGACGCCTGGGAGTTGCGTATGAGAGGTTCCGCCAGTTCGGAGGGGAACGCCGAGACTCGTGCGGGGCGACTCGCAGAGACGAGAAGTCGGTCGGTTTCCCGGACCGGGGTCGTCGCTCGTTTGACGACGCGGAGACCGGTCTCAGGGGTGACACGCCGCGACCGTTTCAGTTGACGGCCTTCGAGAGTTCGGCACCCGTCTTGAACTCGACCACGTTCTTCGCCGCGATCTGGATCTCTTTCCCGGTCTGAGGGTTTCGCCCGGTCCGGGCGGACCGCTTCGAGATGCTGAACGTGCCGAACACCTCGCTCTCGTCCGCTCCCCCGTCCACCGACAGCCGATCGCCTTTCTTCAGGGCCTCCGTCGCCACGCTGACGAACGCCTCGATCGCCCGCTCCGCGTCGCTCGTCGATACCCCATCGCGCGATTCGCGTCCCGTTTCGCTCGCGATGTACTCCGCGTCGATCACCACGTCGGCGTCGCGGCACCTGGCGCTGGCCTCGTCGCCCTTACCGGGGTTGAGATCGAGGGCGGCCGCGAACTCCGGGCAGGCGGCGAACGTCACCGGCGACTCGTCCGCGGGCCCGTTTCGGGACCTCGGATTTCGCCCCGTCCGGGCGGAGCGCTTCGAGATACTGAACGATCCGAATCCGATCAGTACGGCGCTGTCACCCTTCTGCAAGGCGTTCGTCGTCGCACTGGTGAACGCGTCGAGCGCCCGCTTCGCGTCCGACTTGCTCAGTCCGGCGTGGCTCGCCATCGCCTCGATCAGTTCCGCTTTGTTCATCGCCGCGGCCTGACCGGTCGTCGCTACCGCGCCCAGTCCGAGGGACGCCGAGAGGATAGCGCTCCTCCGCAGTACGGTTCGCCGCGAGAGCTCGTCTTGGGACATGATACCTTTACTCACAACCCTCTCACGCTCTGAGACTATATAAAATATCTAAAAATTCATCTGAGCGTTACTGTGTCGTGTCCAACGCTGGTCTGACTGCGGTTTGAGGGCCCGGACCTGACTACGTCCCGCCCGTTGCGCCCCAGCTCGCACTGGCCTCGACGGCGTTCTCGAACGTGAGTTCGGCGACCTCAGGCGGGTTGTCGTCACTCCCTTCGGGGAGGAACTGAAAGCGGAGGCGCTCTCCGGTCTCGCCGAGGAGCGCTTCGAGGGTGACGATATCGCCCTCTCGGGCGCTGACGAACTCCCGACGGACGATCGTCTCTCCACCGGCGACGGCGGTGTCGAGCGAGGCGTCGTACGTGTCGAGTTTCGTACGTACCGCGACCGGCACGGCGTCATCGCCGGTGTTCGTTACGATTAGCGTCCCGCCCGGGTATTCGGGGTCCCGGTCGCCGCTCGAGAGGGCGCCCGCACAGCCGGCGAGCGAGACAGCGGCGAGACACCCGCCGGCCCCGCGTAGGAGTTGTCTTCTCTGCATGGCAACGCTTCCCGGGCCGGCAGTGAAATGTCTTCGTATTGAATGAAACGGCGTATCGAACGTCCTCTCGTCCCGATCGCTCCGAATCTCTCGGGGCGGGCACCGAACCGACGACCGATACGCGCGTCGTCCGCGGCGTGACCGCGATGAGTTATCGGCCGCGAGCGATTCCGACGGGGCCGGTTCCCCGCGATCGATCGGCCGGCGGGGGACGGGCGCCCGCCGCGTCGTCGACGATTTATGTTCGAGCGCGACCGATCCCACTCCGATCATGCGAGCCTTCTTCGCCGTCGACCTTCCCGACGACCTCGCGGAGCCACTCGCCGACGCGCAGGCCGCGTTCGAAGGCGCCGACGGGCTACGGTTCGTCGACCCCGACCGGGCGCACGTGACGCTGAAGTTCCTCGGCGAGATCGGCGAGGCGGACGCCGCCGACCGGAGCGCCGAGGACGAAGAGGTGCCGCCGCTCGACGACGTGATCGCGGCCGGCGAGCGCGCGGTCGCCGACGCCGGCGTCGGTCCCTTCGAGTGCGCGATCGAGGGGTTCGGCGTCTTCCCGAGCCTCGACTACGTCTCGGTCGTCTGGGCGGGGGTCGGCGCGGGGAGCGCGGCGCTGACCGCGCTCCACGAGTCGCTGGAGGCGGAGACGACCGCGATCGGCGTCGACCCGGAGGAGCACGCGTTCACCCCGCACGTCACGCTCGCCCGGATGAACGACGCCCGCGGGAAGGAACTGGTTCGGGAGGTCGTCCGCGAGCGCGACCCCGAGATCGGACGGTTCGAGGCCGACGCGGTCCGCCTCGTGAAGTCGACGCTGACGAGCGACGGACCCGTGTACGACACCGTCGCGTCGTTCGAACTCTGACGAGGGCCTCCCGACGCCCCCGTCACTCCGCGTTCCTCGGGTCGTCGGCGTCGCCCTCGGAGCCGCCGTCGCCCTCATCATTGAGCTCCCCCTCCCCGTTCGCCGCCGCCCTCGCTCCCGGGTGCTCGACTCGGACCCGCGTCACCCGCGTCGGGGTCGCCCCGGTGACGGTGAGCGACACGTCCCCGAGGACGACGCGGTCGCCCTCGGCCGCGACCCGGCCCATTCGCTGGGTGATCAGCCCCGCGACCGTGTCGACGCCGCCGCCGACCGGGAGGTCTACCCCGAGCGTCTCGTTGAGGTGCGCGACGGTGGTCCACCCGCGGACGACCGCGGCGTCGGGCGCGACCACGTCGACGTGATCGACCTCCCATCGGCCCACGAGCTCGCCGACGATCTCTTCGACGACGTCCGCCAGCGTGACGACCCCGACGACCGCGCCGAACTCGTCGACGACGATCGCCATCCGCCGGCCGGTCGACCGCAGCTCGTCGAACAGCTCGTCGACGGGCTGGGTCTCGGGGACGAACGTCGGCTCGCGGAGCGCGCTCGCGAGGGGCTCGCCCCGCTCGTGGGCGCCGATGGCGTCGCGCACGTCGACGGTCCCGACCACGTCGTCGCGGTTCTCGCCGTAGACGGGCATCCGGGTGACGCCCTCGCGCCCGGCGGTCGAGAGCGCGTCGGCCGGGGTCGCGGTGTCCGGGATCGCCACCATGTCCGTGCGCGGGACCATCACCGCGGAGACGCGCGTCGACTCCAGGTCGAGGACGCCGCGTATCATCGCGCCCTCCTCGGGGTCGATCGCGCCCGCCGCCTGCCCCGAGAGCACGAGCGTCTCGATCTCCTCGCGGGTGAGGTACGACTCGATGTCGGGCTCGCCGCCGGTGAACCGGTTGACGACGCCGGAGAGCGCCTCGAAGACGTAGAGCACGGGCCGGATGACCCGTTGGATCGCGACGACGGGGCGGGAGACGCGGAGCGCGTGCTTCTCGGCGTTCGCGACCGCGTACGACTTCGGCGCGATCTCGCCGAAGACGATGACGAAGACGCTCGTGACGAGCGTCGACCCGGTCGCGGCCTGCCCCCCGGAGAAGCCGAACCGGACGAACACCGCGGTCGCGACCGAGGCGGCCGCGATGTTGGCGACGTTGTTGCTCACGAGGGCCGTGACGAGGAAGCGGTGCGAGTCCTCGCGAAGCGCCGAGAGCGCCCGCGCGCCGGGCACGTCGGCGGCCAGCAGCGAGTCGACCCGGTGGGTCGGCACCGAGAATACGGCCAGCTCCGAGCTGGAGAAGAAGGCGCTGACCCCCGTCAGCACGAGGATCGCGGCCACCCCGGCGAACGCGATCGTGATGTCCATGTGTGCCCGTGCGGCCGGATATAAAAGGCAGTACCGCCGCGCCCGCGGTCCGACCGGGGACCGCGGCGGTTCACTCGACCGCGATCGGGTAGGCACGAACGAGGATTTTCCACCGGAAACGAGGGGGTTAGATGCGCACGATCGCGGATCATATCGGACGGCAAAACGGCGCGATGAGGAAAGCGTTAACCTCGCGCCGCCGGTGGATACGGACATGAAGGTACTCGTGACCGACCCCATCGCGGACGCGGGGTTGGACCGACTCCGAGACGCCGGCCACGAGGTCGAAACGGACTACGACGTCGAGGGGGAAGCCCTCCTCGACGCCGTGAGCGACGCCAACGCGCTCATCGTCCGCTCGGGAACCGAAGTCACCGAGACCGTCTTCGAGGCCGCCCCCGAGCTCGTCATCGTCGGTCGCGCCGGGATCGGGGTCGACAACATCGACATCGAGGCCGCCACGGACCACGGGGTTATCGTCGCCAACGCGCCCGACGGGAACGTCCGGGCCGCGGCCGAGCACACCGTCGCGATGACGTTCGCCGTCGCGCGCTCGATCCCGCAGGCGCACGGCCGCCTCCTCGGCGGCGAGTGGGCCAAAGGCGAGTTCCTCGGCACCGAGGTGAACAACAAGACGCTCACCATCGTCGGGCTCGGTCGCGTCGGCCAAGAGGTCGCCAAGCGGCTCGACTCGCTTGGGATGGACCTGGTCGTCTACGACCCGTACATCTCCGAGGAGCGCGCCGACCGGCTGGGCGCCGAGCTCGTCAAGGACCTCCACGAGGCGCTCGCGCGCGGCGACTTCGCGACGGTTCACACCCCGCTCCTCCCCGAGACCGAGGGGATGATCGGCGAGGACGAGCTGGCCCAGCTCGAGGGCGGCTACCTCATCAACTGCGCCCGCGGCGGGATCGTCGACGAGGACGCGCTCGCCGAGGCGGTCGACGACGGCGTCCTCGCGGGCGCCGCGCTCGACTCATTCGCCGAGGAGCCGCTGTCGCAGGACTCGCCGCTGCTCGACGTCGAGGAGATCGTCGTCACGCCGCACCTCGGCGCCTCGACCGAGGCGGCCCAGGAGAACGTCGCCGTCGACACCGCGGAGGCCGTCCTCGCGGCGTTCGACGACGAGCCGGTACTCACCGCGCTCAACGCGCCCTCCGTCGACGAGACGGCCTTCCCGCGGATCAAGCCGTACATCGACGTCGCCGAGACCGCCGGCAAGGTCGCCGCCCAACTGCTCGACGGTCGCATCACGAGCGTTGAGGCGACCTACGAGGGCGACATCGCCGAGGAGGACGTCGAGCTCGTCACCGCGAGCGCGCTGAAGGGCGTGTTCGAGCCGCTGGAGTGGCAGGTGAACGCGGTGAACGCGCCGCGCCTCGCCGAGGAGCGCGGCATCGACGTGACCGAGTCGAAGACCCGCCAGACGGAGGACTTCCAGAGCCTCGTGCGCGTCACCGTCTACAACGGGGACGACTCCATCGCGGTCGAGGGCACCCTGTTCGCCGGCGATGACCCGCGGATCGTCCGGATCGACGGCTTCCGCGTCGACGCGGTCCCGTACGGCCACATGCTGGTCGCGCGCAACACTGACGAGCCCGGCGTCATCGGCCTCATCGGCACCGTCCTCGGCGACCACGACGTCAACATCGCCGGGATGTACAACGCCCGCGAGACGCTGGGCGGCGAGGCGCTCACCGTCTACAACCTCGACCACGACGTTCCCGGACCCGTGATCGAGACGCTGCTCGACGACGACCGGATCGTCGAAGTCACCGAGATCACGCTGGACGACGCCGACGAGCGACAGGCCGAGTGACGGCCCGGTAGCGGCTCGGTAGGGCGGCGCCGTCGCAGTTACCGAAGAGTCGCGCGGCGCGACCGCGACCCCCGAGAAGTCACGCCGCGCAACGAGCGCGCGAAGCGGATCCGGACCGCTGTTCGCCGACTGCAGACGGCTGAAGTACCGAATTCCGGCCTCGCGATGGGTCAATGTGTCCCCGAGCGTACCAGTCGCGATACCAAAACTACCGAATCAGCGACAAGCTTATTCCAATCAGTTGGTGACAGGAGGGCAGTGACAGAGTCGTATCAATCGCTCAATGAACACCTCACCGAATCGTCGTCGATCCTCCTCCTCGCTCCGTCAGACGACTCTCCGGACAATCGCGCCTGTGTCGATCTGTTGACTCGGGAGCCACCCGACGAGACCAACGTACTGAGCGTGACGCTCTCGGCGTCCCCCTCCGACCGGCTCTCGATCTGGCGGCGCGAGTCGGGCGAGGAGTTCCCGGCCCGGACGACGATCTTCGACGGGAGGCGGGGGGAGACTGAGGGCGAGTCGGGGGCGGCGTCCGAATCGGAGTCGATGTCCGTACGGCGCTTTCCCGAACACGCGGACCTACACGATATCGGTATCGCTATCGCCGAGCAGATCGGCGCCTGGCGGGACACCGACGAGGCGACGGTCATGTGTTTCCACTCGCTGACAACGTTGTTCGCCGCCTACGACGCCGATCGGGTGGTCAGTCTGATCACCTCGCTTAACGACCTCTGTGATACACGCGACGTGATCGCCCACCACCACGTCGACCCGAGAGAGCTCGACGCCGAGACGGTGACGACCCTTCGCCCGCTGTACGACGCGGTGCTCGAGTACACGCCGGAAGTCGGCTGGATCCCGACGGAGCGCGAGGAAGCGGCTCCCGCGCCGTCGTTCGATTCGACGACGCCGCCGCCGGGCGGGCGAGCGAAGACGGATCCCGACCGCCCCGAGACGGTGCCGATGCGGCACTCCTTCGACACCCTCTTAGACCTGCTGTCGTCCCCGCGCCGGCGGACGCTGCTGTACTACCTGAAGAACCGGTCGGAAGACCAGATCCCGCTCGACGAGCTCGTCGAGGACGTCCGCGACATCGAGCGGGCGCTGCCGGTCCGGGACTCGGCTCCGCGAGAGAAGGTCCGGACCGAGCTCCGACACACCCACCTGCCGAAGCTACGAGAGGTCGGGATCGTCCGGTACGACGCCGGCTCCCAGACGGTCCACTACACGGAGAATCAAGGGCTCGAGTCCTATCTCGACTACGTCGAGACGGTCGAGTTGGGCTGATCGGCGGCCGCGACGCGGCCCGTTCCGCGGCCGATCGTCACCGTGGGGGAGCGCGGCGGTTCAGGCGTGCAGGTGATCGAGCACCGCGTCCACGTCGTTCGGGACGGGCTCGGGGTCGCCGCCGGCCTCGTACGCGGCCTCGGGGTCCTTCAGGAGGTGCCCGGTCGTCAGGCAGACCACGCGCTCGTCGTCGTCGACGACGCCGGAGCGCCGGAGCTTCTTCAGCCCGGCGAGGCTCGCCGCGGAGGCGGGCTCGACCCCGACGCCCTCGGCGGCGAGGTGGCGCTGCGCGGCGGTGATCTCGTTGTCGCTCACCGCGACGGCGGTGCCGCCGGTGTTGCGGATCCCCGGGATCGCCTTCGGCGCGTTGACCGGGTTGCCGATGCGGATGGCGGTCGCGCGCGTCTCGACCTCCTCCCACCGGCGGATCTCGTCGTTCCCCTCCTCGATCGCCTCGACCATCGGCGCGGCGCCCTCGGCCTGCACGCCGGTGAGCTTCGGGACCTCGTCGACGTCGAGCGCGCCGGCCTGAACGAGCTCGCGGAATCCCTTGTACAGCGCGGAGGTGTTTCCCGCGTTGCCGACGGGGAGGACGATCCGGTCCGGGAACGACCCGTAATCGGCGTAGAACTCCTCTAAGATCTCGAAGCCGATCGTCTTCTGGCCCTCCAGGCGGAACGGGTTCAGGGAGTTGAGCAGGTACGCCTCGCCGCGCGCGGCCAGCTCCTGCACGATGTCGAGACAGGCGTCGAAGTTGCCGTCGACCTCCAGGATGCGGGCGCCGTGGAGGCTCGCCTGCGCGACCTTCCCCGCGGCGACCTTCCCAGCTGGGAGGAGCACGAGCGTCTGCATGTCGCCGCGCCCGCCGTAGGCGGCGAGCGCGGCCGAAGTGTTGCCGGTGGAGGCGCACGCGAGCGCGCCGACGCCGAGCTCCTTCGCGACGCGGACGCCGACGGTCATCCCGCGGTCCTTGAACGAGCCGGTGGGGTTCATCCCCTCGTGTTTGATCCGGAGCGCGTCGACCCCCACCGCCTCCTCGATCCGCGGGACGCGGTGGAGCGGGGTGCCGCCCTCGGGAAGCGTGACGCCCAGGTCGAAGGGGAGCGCCTCGCGGTAGCGCCAGACGCCGCGGTCGGGGCCGTCGGTCGACGCGCCCGAGCCGAACTCGTCGAACGTCGGCGGGTCGGCGTAGCGGACCTCCAGCAGGCCGTCGCACTCGTCGCAAGTGTACCGGACGTCCTCGAAGGGGGCGAACGTCTCGTCGCACTCGATGCAGGCGAGCCACGTCCCGTCGGCGGCGCAGTCGGGCGCCGCCGGGGTCGGGGCGTCGATGGCGAGATCCATTACGTCGTGGTGCGTGCCGCCGCGGCTTAAGACGGGCGGTCGGGACGGACGTTGCCGTCCGCTCTCTCCGAGGCGAACCGGTTCGGCGACGGCCCGTTCCCGTCGCGCGGCCCCACGGCGACGGCCCGCTCGCGGGCGGTCGCGCGGCTCAGTCGACGATGATCTCGGAGCTCTCGTCCGACTCGTCGGGACCGGACCCGAGCCGGTCCTGATAGCGCTGGATCCAGTCGGCGAAGCAGTCGGGGCAGAGCCGCTGCGTGTCGATGTTCGCCCGGTCGACGCTCAGCCGGACGGTCCGCGCGAGCGCGTCGGTCGTCGGCTCGCCGCAGGCGTCGCACGGCTCGGTCGTCGGCGCGTCGCTCATACCGATCGGTCGCGGGGACGGCTCTTAAAAGTACGTCGGCGGCGCCTGAGCGGACGGCCGCGAGGGCGCCGGCCGTCGTCGCTCGGGTCAGACCGTCCGGAACGCGCGGTCGCCCGCGTCGCCGAGCCCGGGGACGATGAACCCGTCGTCGTCGAGGTAGTCGTCGATGGCGACGGTCAGCAGCTTCGCCTCGGGCACCTGCTCGCTCACGCGGACGAGCCCGTCCGGCGCGGAGACCGCCGAGAGGACGAACAGGTCCTCGAACTCGTCGGCGTCCCCGAGGACGTGATCGAGCACCGCGCACATCGTCGAGCCGGTCGCGAGCATCGGGTCGGCGACGATAACGGTGTCGTCGGGACCGATCTCGGGCAGCTTCACGTAGTCGATGGTGATCGGGAACTCCCCGTCCGTCATCCCCGCCTCCTCGTCGCGGCCGGCGGAGATGACGCCCTGTTTCGCGCGGGGGAACGCCTTCAGGAGCCCCTCGACGAACGGGGTCGCGGCCCGGAGGACGTTGATGATCACCACGTCGTCGAGCCCCTTCACGCGCTCGCCGGTGGTCTCTTGTAGCGGCGTCGTCACCGGGACGTACTCCGTCGCCATCGCCCCGTCGATGATCTCGTAGCCGCAGATGCGGCCGAGCTTCACGAGCCCCTTCCGGAACGCGACCTGCTCCGTCTCGGCGTCTCGGAGCCGCGAGAGGGTGTCCTTCGCCAGCGCGTGCGTGATGAGGTACGCGTCGTCGCGGTCTTCGATCGTCATTGTCGGGAGAGGGGTCGCGTTCGGCTTAAAACGTGGCGACCCGCCGCGAGCGCGCCGTCCGGGGCCGCCGGCGCCTCGGACTCACCGCATCACCACGAGGTACGTCGCGGCGAAGATGACCAGCGCGAGAAGCCCGACGTTCGCCGCGGTGAGCGTCGCCATCCCGGCCCTGTCGAGTCCCCAGAGGACGGTCCACGCGAACCCACCGGACAGGACCGCGTTCAACAGGAGGATCAGCCGCGGGTCGCCCTCCGACTCCTCTATCCCCTCGCGGATTCCCTTCTCCTCCTCGCTCATGGCAAACATCCCGGGAGACCGGCACTTAGCTCTTTGTCCGTGGGACCCGTACGCATCCCATGGACACGGAGGTACACGTTCACAATCGCCACGGTGACCGGGTGGACCCCGTCCCGTTCCTCGTCACCGCCGGGCTCGCGTTCGCGTTCGCGCTCTCGTTCGGTCCGATCTACGGCCTCTCGTACGGCCTCACGCTGGCGACGTCGCTGGCGGCCTCGACGCTCGCGTTCGCGGTCGCCGCCGCGGCCGCGTACCACCAACTCGTCCGCTGCGCCCCGCCGCTCGACGCCGGCCCGCTCCCGCCCGGCCCGCGGGTCGAACGGCTCCTGTACGGCGGGGCCGCGTTCGGCGTCCTGCTCGTCGCGCTCACCGTCCCGCTGCTCTGATCCGCTCCGAGGCCGGCATCGAGGCCTCGTCGAAGAATACCGTCTCCGTCAAGAACGGCGGGACGAATACGGAACGCGCGTGCAGCGTGTCTCGTTGGTCGGTTCCGAAATCGTCTCTGCCCCGGAGCGTCTCATCGACATATAGAGGATAAATATTTATGAACATCTCCGGAACATGTCTATATGGGAGACGTTCTCGCTTCGAAGATTGTCGAGTCGGTCGCTGACGCGGAAGGCGTCGAGCCCGCCGAGCTGGATTTCACCTCTACGAATACGTGGAGCCCGATGCGATCGAGCTCTTGGCAGCAAACGAGGCGGCAACGTGGACGCTGACGTTCGAACTTCCGAAGCACGACGTAACCGTCACGAGCGACGGGCGGGTTCTCGTTGACGTGCTCGACGGGGACGCTCGAGAACCTGTTAGCACCGACGCGCCGGACCCGGAGACCCTGTGCAGCGAGGGTGACTGATTCACGGCCAGCCGGGTGGTAGTTCGTCGGCGTGATTCTCGATCAGTTCGAGAAGTGGCTCGATTTCGTCGAAGCGAGGGCCTTTCGATATCTCGCCGGTATTCCGGTCCCAGTCGATGTATCCCGCATCTTCCAACCGCGGCAGATGGTCGTGCGTGAGCCGAACTTCGGACGCGTCCGACTCGCTGGATCCCCGAAGCATCACGTCGTCCGTCGTCTCGATAGCTTCCCGTTTCAACAGCAGAAGGATCACGCGTCGACGGCGCTTGGACACGATATCGAGCAGTTGGTCTACCCGCGGACGCAAGAGGACGTTCTCGGATCCGGCCGTGTCTGACATACCACAACATATGTCGGGAATACGTATAGTCTCTCGTGAGACATCAGTAAGACAGCATGAACGTCATCTCCGAGACGGGGGCGGACTGTGGCCCTCTGCGGCGTCAGACAGGACAGTCACCAGCTCGCTTGCACCCTCTCCCGGTCGTCTCTGCCGTCGTTCGCGACGTGGCGGCCGAGGTGGGTCCCCGAACCGGACCGCCCGATAGCTGACGTAGTCGATTTTTCGATCATCGCATCCACCCAAATGAGCGACACTGTCCGGCGAGTCGACGGCGTCGCAGCGATACTCTTCTCACGGCTCTCGGCGATCGACCTCGCGAGCCTCAGCGAGTCCCGTTTGGCGAACGTCGCGACGTCCGACGCGACGCTCCGGGTCACGACCACCCGACCTATCCGTGGCGACCCGAATCGGGTCCGACGGCTCTCGGAGAACCTGTATCGGGTCGCCGTCGGACACGCAGGCGAGGAGGTGTCCGATCGGCGTCTCGGCTGTGCGTCCGATTCGCACAGCACCGGGAGAGTAAGATGGGAGAACTCGTACAAACGAATATGGGGATTTTTACCACGGTGACGGAGATGCTGGAGGGATCGACGCAGCGCGCGCCAGAGACCGCCGGCGACGACGGCTCCAAGGGCTCGTTCTGGTGCGACGACTGCGGCGTGCGGGTCCGGGACGTCGAGGTCGACGCGGAGGGGCTCGACCGCGACGCCGACGGCACCCCGGCGTGTCCCGACTGCGGCGACTCGATGCGGTTCGAGCGCGCGAGCGGGAGCGGCTGCGCCTGCTGAGTTCGCCGATGTCGACCCGGCGTCTCGACCCCGTCTCAGGGCTCCCGGAGCGCTAGCTCCTCGCCCTGTTCCGTCGGGAACGGGTCGTCCCCGCCGAGTTCGCCCTCCCCCTCCTCGGCGGCCGCCCACTCCTCGTCGGTGACGAGCGCGTCGTCGAGGCGCTCGCGGATCGCCGCCTCGTCGATGCCCGTGCCGATGACGACGTACTCCGTCAGGCGGTCGCCGTGCTCGTCGTCCCAGTCCAGTTCGGGCCGGTTCGAGCGCAGCATGTCGCGCTCGACGGCCGGGAGGCTCGCGATCCACGGGCCGAGCGCCGTGACCCGCACCGACGCGCCGGCCTGACCGACCTGCTGGCGCTGGTCCGTGCCCGCGACCCACAGCGTCCCCTTCGAGCGGACGACGTCTGGAGGGAGACCGCGGAGGACGGCGGCGATCCGGTCGGGGTGGAACGGTCGCCGGCGGCGATAGGTGAACGAAGTGACGCCGTACACCTCGTCCGGGTGGCGGTGGCCCCCCTCGCGGCCCTCGGCGTCGTGACCGGCGTGGTCGTGACCGCCGTGGTCGTCGTGCCCGTCGCCCTCCGCCAGCGCTCGCTTCCACCCGGGCAGGTCGCCGAGTTCGCCCGCGTCGAACAGCCCGACGTCGAGGATCCGGTCGGGGTCGACCGCGGAGAACTCCGCGACGACCGTCTCCGCGCCCGGCTGCAGCGCGCCCACGAGCTCGATCGCCTCGTCCATCTCCGCGTCCGTACAGAGGTCGGCCTTGTTACACACGACGAGGTTCGACACCTCGACCTGCTCGACGAGGAGGTCCGAGAGCGGTCTGTCCGCCTCGTCGTCGTCCGCCGCGACGCGCCGCTCGGGCACGTCGTCGCCGGCGAAGGCGTCGAGGAACCGCCGCGTGTCGATCACGGTCACCAGCGCGTCGACCCGGTAGCGGGCGGCCGCGCGCGACTCGGTCGTGAACAGGCGCGCGACCGGCGCGGGCTCGGAGATACCCGACGACTCGACGACCAGGTTGTCGAAGGAGCGCTCGTTCGCGAGCCGCACGACGGCGGTCTCCAGGTCGTCTTGGAGCTCGCAGCAGATGCAGCCGTTCGACAGCTCCGTGACGCCCTCCACGTCGACTTCGGACTCCTCGGCGATCAGCTCGGCGTCGACGTTGACGTCGCCCATGTCGTTGACCAGCACCGCGATGTCGCGCTCGCCGGCGTTCCGCAACAGGTGGTTCAACAGCGTCGTCTTCCCCGCTCCGAGGCTCCCCGAGAGCACGGTCACCGGGATCCGGTCGTCGTCCATGGGCGTCGGTCGGCGTGCGTCCCCTTCAACGTCGCGGCGGCGGAACCGGGGGCGCTCGCCGGGGCGGGAGGACGCCCCGCGCTCGCCGAAAGCCGATACGTTGATACGTCGCGCCCGCACACCGCCGACCATGTTCCAGTACGTGTCGGCGGCGGGGATCGCGGCGATCGCGGTGACCGTCCTGATGGTCGCCGCGGTGCTGTACCTCGTCTGGGGCGCGCTCGGTGGGGAAGCGCACTCGCCGTCTCCGGACGTGGACGAACAGCCGGAGCTCGACGACGGCGAGGAGGCGGCAGAGTCCGACGAGCCGCAGGCCGAACTGACCGCCGACGGCAACTCGGCCTGATCGGCCGCCGTCGACGAGCGATCGACCGCGACCCGCTCCCGATCGGCCGGCGCGTGACCGCGACAGCTTTTAACATACCCCGACCGTCACGACCGATAATGACAGTCGCAGACCGGATCGAGACCTTCCGAGCCGCGCTCGAGGAGTGGCTCCGCGGCCTCTACCACGGGATGGTCACCCACGCGGCCTACGAGAAGATCGAGAAGGAGGCCGAGGACACGGAAGACGAGTTCATGCTCGCGTGCTTCCCGGACGCGTTCGGCATCCCCTCGCCGGTCTCGTACTACACCGCCGAGCTGCTCCCGTACCTCGAAGACGAGTTCGAGGCGTGGGAGCGCCGGCTGTGGGACCGCGAGAGCCTGATGGAACGGAAGGGCCAGCAGTACCACTTCTGATGGAGCAGTTCGTCTTCTTCGGCGGCAAGGGCGGCGTCGGTAAGACCACCGTCTCCTGCGCGTACGCGTACCGCTGTGCGAACGCGGAGCTGCGGACGCTCGTCGTCTCGACCGACCCCGCGCACTCGGTGTCCGACGTGTTCGGCCAGCGGTTCAGCGACGACCCCGAGCCGGTCGACGGCGTCGACGGGCTCGACGCGATGGAGATCGACCCCGAAGACGAGATGCAGCGACACCTCCAGGAGATCCGCGAGGGGCTCTCCGAGCAGGTGTCGGCGGCGATGGTCTCCGAGATCAACCGCCAGCTGGAGATGTCACACGGGACGCCGGGGGCGTACGAGGCCGCCCTCTTCGACGCGTTCGTGGGCGTGATGCGCGAGGAGAGCGAGCCGTACGACCGCGTCGTCTTCGACACCGCGCCGACCGGGTCGACGCTGCGGCTGCTCGGGCTCCCGGAGTTCCTCGGCGACTGGATCGACCGCCTGCTGTACAAGCGCAAGCAGTCGATCGACCTGTTCGAGAAGGCCGCGATCGGCGACGCCGAGCCGCGGCGCCTGATGGACGGCGACCCGGTCTTAGAGCGGCTCCAGCGCCGCAAGGAGTTCTTCGAGTTCGCGGGCGACACGATGCGGAACGACGCCGCCTTCTTCCTCGTGTTGAACCCCGACCAGCTGTCGGTCAACGAGACGGACCGTGCCATCGAGGGGTTCACCGAGCGTGACCTGCGCGTCCGCGGCCTCGTCGCGAACAAGCTCACCCCGTCGCCGGACGAGGACGAGGAGGGGCGCGGAGCCACCTACCTGCGCGACAAAGTCGCGACCGAGCGCGAGCGGCTCAATCAGGTCCGCGAGGAGTTCGACCCGCCGCTGGTCGCCGAGATCGAGTCGCGAACCAGCGAGGTCCGCGGCGACGTGCTCTCGGAGGTCGCGGCCGCGCTCGACGTCGAGACGGGGGATCCCGTGAGCGCGCGCGAGTAAGAACCGGTGTCGACGGCGTGGAATAAACTATAGATGAGGTGAAAGGAACCGGTTTGACCCGCCTGTGTTCCTGCTTTCTTCAATCGAATCGGGTAACTATCACGGTTGAAGCTAATACTTATTACGCTGTTTCCAAACCGCGCTCATGAGGCAGGGGAACTTATGACAAGTGTAATTTGGATCACGGTCGCTGTGCTGAGCACATTCACCATCGGATACATGGGGTATTCGCGGTACCTCTCCCAGTTCGTCGAACTCGACGCCGAAACGGAGACGCCGGCGCACAAATACGAGGACGGACAGGAGTATGTACCGTCGAAGAAGCCGGTGTTACTGGGGCATCACTTCTCGAGCATCGCCGGCGGCGCGCCGATCGTCGGCCCGATCACGGCCGGCGCCGTGTGGGGATGGGTCCCCGCGCTGCTGTGGATCGCCGTCGGCAACCCGCTGATGGGGTCGGTCCACGACTTCGTCGCGCTGTCGAGTTCGCTGCGACACGAGGGGAAGTCGATCGGCTACATCATCGGCCAGTACGTGGGCGAGCGCGGGAAGGACATGCTACTGTGGTTCGCGTTCCTGACGATCATCCTCGTCGTGGCGGTGTTCGCCCTGGTGGTGGCCATCGTCTTCGACGCGTTCCCGCAGGTGACGACCGCGAGCTTCGTGTACATCGCGCTCGCGCTGGTGTTCGGGGTCTACCTGTACCAGCTGAACGGCCCGTTCGTGCCGGGGACCGTCCTGTTCGTCGCCGCCGTCTTCGGCGGCGTCTGGCTCGGCATCGAGTTCCCGTTCGCGCTGTTCCCGGCGGTCGGCGACGCGTCGTACCCCGCCGGAACGCTCGTTCTCGCGGACGCGCTCGGACTCGGGAGCGGGCAGTGGATCCCCGGGTCGTCGGCCGTCGCGATGAACCCGAACCGGGCGGCGTGGGTCCCGGTCATCATGCTGTACGCCGGGATCGCGAGCGCGCTCCCGGTGTGGACGCTGCTCCAGCCGCGTGACTACCTCTCGTCGTTCCTCCTGTACACCGGCGTCGGAGGGGCGCTGCTGGCGATCATCGTCGGCACGCTGCTCGGCACGTCCGCGCAGCCGCTCGTCATCGCCGACTCGATGGGCGCGTTCAACGGCTTCTGGGGCGTCGAGGGAGCCGGCCTCGCGCCGCTGTTCCCGCTCCTGTTCATCACCATCGCCTGCGGGACGATCAGCGGATTCCACTCGCTGGTCTCCTCTGGGACGACGGCCAAACAACTCGACAAGGAGACCGACGCTCGGCTGATCGGTTACGGCGGCATGCTCGGTGAGGGACTGCTCGCCGCGGTCGCGCTGTCGACGCTCGCGGTCGCCGGGTTCGCCGACCCCGCGGGCGGGATCGGCGCGGCGCTGCCGAACTTCGCGACCGGCGGCGGCATCATCCTCACCAGCTTCGGGCTGCCCCAGTCGTTCGGGGCGCCGTTCATGGCGCTGGTGCTCGTGAGCTTCCTGCTCACGTCGACCGACACCGCCGTCCGCCTCGGCCGCTACATGATGGAGGAAATCGTCGGGGTCCCCACCGGGGACACCGCGTCCGGCTTCGAGAACCTCACCGACGGCCCGTGGGCGGCCCTCGGGAGCCTCGCTCGCGGCCGCTACACCAATCCGCTGGTCCAGGCCGTCCCGGCGTACCTGATGGTCATCTCCGGCGAGTGGCTGACGCTGTGGGCGCTGTTCGGCGGCGCGAACCAGCTTCTCGCGGCGCTCGCGCTGTTGACCGCCACCGTCTGGCTGGCCAACTGGGACGACTCCAAACAGCTCGTCTCGACGGGCGTCCCGATGGCGATCATGACGACGATCACCGTCATGGGGCTCGCCTGGCTGGCGTTCTACAGCAACCTGTACCAGAACCTCATCCAGGGCGGAGCCGAGGGCTTCAGCTCCATCGCGTCGTCGGTCGTCCAGATGGTGCTGGCGCTGGTCCTCATCTACCTCGCCCTCTCACTGGTGAAGATCGGCTACGAGAACATCCAGTCGGCCCGCGGCGGGACCTCCGGCGCCGCCGTCGAACCGAGCGACGACTGAGCCGTCTCCCGCGGCTTCGAAGTCCGATTCTTTTTATTCCACATCCGGCCAGCGGCGCGTCTTCCCGCACCGACTCAGGCGTCGCGCGTGACCTCGCCGAACGGCGGGTCGCTCTCGACGCCGGCGGGCGCGACCGCGATCGCCGTGACGGCGTCGCCGTCGGCCCGGACCCGAGCGCGCTCCAGGTCGACGTCCGCGTCGTCGGCGGTCGCGGTCGCCGTCTCGCTCTCCGCCTCGGTCCCGAGGACCGTCCGCGTCGAGGCGCTCCGCCAGTCGGAGACCGACGAGACGCTCGCGCCGGTCGCCAGCTCCACCGCCCGCGCGGCCGACACCGCGGCGACCGGGTCTCGGACGACTTCGGGTTGCTCGATCACCGCCACGGCCGGCGCGGTGACGACCCCGAAGCGTCGGCCGTCTTCGGCGGCGTACCCCCGGCGGAACACCGTGGCGATCACCTCGCGGGTGTTCGATATCTGGACGTCGCCGGACAGATCGACCGTGATCGAGACGGTCACCGTCGTCTCCGTCGAGAGGGTCTCCTCGTATCCCCGCTCGGAGACCGCGGCGTCCGGGAGCGACGCCGGCCGGCCGGCGCTCGCCTCGATCGGCTCCTGTTCCTCGGGCAGCAGCGCGCACCCGGCGGTCGTCGCCGCGGCGCCGGTCACCGCGGTGAGGAACGCGCGCCGAGGGCGCGCGGTGCGACTCGGGCGCATCGCGGTCACCGCCAGAATCGCTTCGCGAAGCGGGAGAGGAACCCCTCGTCCGGCTCCTCGACGGGTTCCCACAGACGGAACGCGCCGGTGACGTCCGCGGCCTCGCTGTCGACGATCCGCTCTTCGTCCGGCGCGACCACGATCAGGTTCACCTCGTAGTGCCCGTAGTAGCCGAACTTCAGCAGGGTGCGGTCCCGGAAGTCGGCGACGAACGCGGCGACCTCGTCGGGGATCCGATCGGCGACGAGGACGAAGGTGACGTCGGTGCCGTAATGCTCCTCGTTCGGCGTGATCCGCTCGTCGGCGACGCGGTGGCCGACCTCGACGAGCCGCTCCAGTTCCCCGACCGTCGGGCTCGTCACCCGGCGCGCGAACAGGTGCTCCATGATGTCGTGGTCCCCGTAGCTCAGCGCCGGGTGGAAGAACTGCTTCTGGTTGCGCATCCGCATCTCCCCCGCGAACTCGAAGCGCTCGCCGTGGACGACCACGTCCCGATCGAGGTCGTAGCTGTACATCAGTCGGTCTGAGACGCGGTCGAGGTACTCGTCGTCGTAGTCCGGGACCTCCTCGCGGATCTCGGCCGGCAGCTCCTCGGAGTCGCGGCGGTCGCCGCCGTCGGCGGCGTCACTCATCGGCGGGATCGTACGCGACCGCGTCGCCGTCGGCGGGCGGCGCGCCGATCGCGAGCACGGTCACGGGGCCGTCGGCGTCGGCCGGGTTGTACGCGCGCTGCGGGCTCTCCGGGTCGACGACGAACAGGTCGTCCGCGGGCACCTCGTAGATCCGCTCCGGGGTCTCGACCGAGAGCGTCCCGTCGAGGACGTAGAACGCCTCCTGTTGGGTCTCGTGGTAGTGGTACGCGAGCGGGAGCTGTTCGCCCGGCTCGGCTCGGAAGCGGTTGATCGCCGCGGCGTCGAGCCCGCCCGGCTCGGAGAGCTTCCGGCACTCGCAGGGGCGGTCTGGCTTCGGCTCCACGGTCTCCGTGTCGACGACGCGGTATCCCATGTGATCTCATTCCACGGACCGATTGAAAAGCTCGTCGGGCCGGCGTCGGTCGGTTCGAGAGTCCGACCGTGCGGCGTGAAAACGCGACAGCGGCGCCGACAACGGGTTTTAACACCGTCGAACACGATCATGCAGTAGATAGTACCATGTCCGACGAGGAGATCAACGCAGAAGCGTGCGGCCGGTGCTCGATGTCGACCGTCGTGGGCGCGGTGAACGGCGACAAGGACCCGGAGGACCGCGTCGAGCACGACCCGTTCGCCGGCGAGCGAATCGAGGTCGACGAGTCCTCGATCCGCCGGGTGTCGCCCGCGGGGGTCCTCAGCGACCTCAAAGACCGCGTCGACGCGCTCGGCCGTCGGTTCTCGTACGGCAAATAGGCCGAGAGAGCGCCGACCGCGGAGCCGTAGCTGACCTGCGCGGGCTCGCGTCAGGTCGGAGAGACTTATACGCGTTCGTTTCGTAGGGGGGTCCACGCGATGGAAGAGAGCATCTCCGGCTTCAAGATGCGCGGGGACTGGGGCGACGTGGTCGAACACGGCGAGCGAATCGCATTGGCGCTCCGCGAGACGGGCGCCGACGGCGACGCGTTCTACGAGTTCGACGACTGGCGCCCGAAGTCCCACGAGCGCATCGACGAGGACGTGTCGGCGAAGACCGCCGAGCAGGCGTCCGTCGCCGAGGGCGAGGGCGAACAGGCCGGCCAGACGCCGGGTGAAGACCTCCAGACGGCCGGCGAGAAGCTCACCGAGTCCTACGAGAAGGTCGAGGAGAACGACACCGAGAGCGCGATGGAGAGCTGGGGCGAATCGATCGGCCACGTCGCCCGCGCGGCCGACTCGGCGAGCCGCAAGGCGCTCCGGAAGGTGGAGGACACGGTGTACCGGAAAGTGATGACGCAGATGGCACCGTACTACTTCGACAACGAGCTCGTCAGCGCCAACATCCAGGAGGTCGGCCGCGGCGAGGACGGCGAGACGTTCGAGTTCGAGGTGAACGTCAACGACGACGAGCTGAAGGCCGAAGTGAGCGAGATCCTCGACGAGTACGAGTCCGAGATCGACCGCTGGCACGTCGAGACGGAAAAGCGCACGGACGACGTCGCCGCCGCCGAGGGCGTCGAGCCCCCGGAGACGGAGGGCGGTCCGGACTCGACGATGACGTGACTCGCGAGCGCGGCACGGACGGTTTTAATTCGACGACGCGCGAAGAGCGCGTATGAGCGAGGTACTCCGGATCGAGGCCGGCGAGCTGTCGGCCGACGAGATCATCGACGCCCTCAACGACGGCCGTCGGATCCTCGTCGATGTCGAGGTCGCCGGCGGGCGCCACGAGGTCGTGCTCCGGTACGACGGGGAGACGTATCACTGCGACACGCCGACCAACCTTCACCGCCACGCGGAGGAGGACGAGATGCGCGGCTGTATCGACCGGATGGGGTACGCCAGCGCCGACGCCGGCGTCGACGGCGACTGAGTCGGGCGCCGACCCTCGGCCGCGGTCCGCCGATGACGACTTTTAACCCGACCGCAGCCGAACGACGCCCATGAGCGACCCCGAGATCGAGGACCTCGTCGGCGACGTCTCCCCCTCGTTCGAGCACGTGCTCTCCTGCGTGTTCGGCATTCGAGACCACGAGAGCCGCACGTACCTGACCCTGCTCGATCACCCGGGGAGCACCGTCGCCGAGCTCGCCGAGGCCCTCGACCGGGACCGGTCGAACGTGAACCGTTCGCTGTCGACGCTGCGGGACAAGGGGCTCGTCGAGCGCCGCCGCCGGCTGCTCGACTCCGGCGGCTACGTCTACCAGTACACCGCGGTCCCGGTCCCGGAGGCGAAAGAGCGGCTGCACGAGGCGCTCGACGAGTGGGTCGAGGGCGTCCACGCGGCGATCGAGTCGTTCGATCCCGACGGCTCGTCGTGAGGCGCTACGCTTCGCCGGCCTCGCCGCCCGTCTCGTCGGCCTCGTCTCCGTCGCCCTCCGCCTCGCCGTTGTCCGCCGCGCTCAGCCCCTCCTCGTCGGGACGATCGAGCGCCCGCGGCGCGTCGTGGTGCTCGGAGTAGCCGTCGAACCAGCGAGCGATCCGCTCGATGCGGTCGACGACGTGCCCGGGTTCCCCGGAGCGGGAGAGCTCGTGTCCCTCGCGCGGGTACCGCACGAACCGCGTGTCGACGCCGTTCTTCCGGAGGATCCGGTGGTAGAGCTCCGCCGTGCAGATCGGCGTCCGCGTGTCGTCCTCGCTGTGGATCAACAGCGTGGGCGTGTCGACCGCGTCGGCGTGGCCCGTCGGCGACTGCTCCCACAGCCAGCCGGGCTCCTCGGACGGGACCGTGTCGAAGTCGCCCTCGAGCAGCTTGTACGCGCCGTCGGTCGAGCCGTAGAAGCCGGTGAGGTCGTACACGCCGCGCTGGGAGACGGCCGCGCGGAAGTAGTCGGTCTGCCCCACCGTCCACGCGGTCATGAACCCGCCGAAGGAGCCGCCGGTGACGAAGGCGTTCGTCTCGTCGACGGACGGGCGCTCCGCGACCGTCTCCACGCCGGCCATCACGTCGGAGAGGGTCGCGTCGCCCCAGTCGCGCTCGATCGCCTGCATGAACGCCTCGCCGTAGCCGGTCGACCCGCGCGGGTTCGACCAGAAGACGACGTAGCCGCGGGCCGCGAGCGTCTGGAACTCGTGCCACATCGTCCCCGCGGTCGACCACATCGCGTGGGGGCCGCCGTGGATCTCGACCGCGAGGGGGTACTCCTCGTCCGTCTCGCCGTCCGCCCCGTCGACCGCCTCGCCGTCCGAGTCGAACTCCGGCGGCGTCATCACCCACCCCTGGATCTCCGTCCCCTCCGACTCGAACCGTATCTCCTCGGGCTCGCCGATCGCGCGATCGGCGAGGTAGTCGGCGTTCAGCTCCGTGAGCCGCGTCGTCTCGCCGCCCCACGCGTCGTGCGCGAAGACGTCGCCCGGGTGGTCCCACTCGCTGGCGGCGACCGCGACGGTCACCTCGCCGGGGCCGGCGCCGTCGTCGCCGCCGACGGTCGCGCCGGAGACGGTCCCCGGCCGGAGGAGGCGCTCGGGGGCCGCGCTCCCGTCGGCCGGGACGTGCCACAGCGCCGTCTTCCCCTCGTCGGGGGTCGCGAAGTACAGCGTCGCGTCGTCGGGACCCCACTGCGGCGCGGCCTCGTAGCCGAGCCCGCGGTCGATCCCGTCCGTGAGCTCGGTCACGTCGCCCGTCTCGCGGTCGACGACGCGGAGGTCGACCGGCTGCATCGACACCTGCTCCGGCTCGGCGTGGGTGAAGGCCACTCGCCCGTCCGCGGTCGCCGCGATCGCGGCGCCCCAGCCGGTGGTCGTGTGGACGCGCTCGGTGTCGCCCGTCTCGAAGTCGTGCGCGCGGATCGCGATCTCCGCGGAGTCGTCCGGGTCGTCGCCGACCTCCTCGGCGAAGTAGAGCGTGTCGGCGTCCCCCCAGTCGGGCGCGGCGAAGTCGGCGTCGCGGTCGGTCACCCGCTCGACGCCCTCGGCGGGGTCCGCCGCGGTCGCGCCGTCGACGTCCGCGTCCGCGTCGACGACGTACACGCCCGACCGCCGCCCGTCGAAGAAGCGCTGTCCGGAGCGGTAGACGGTGCGGTCGATCACGCGCGGGTCGGGGTGGTCGTCCGGCTCGTACTCCTCCGGCACCGACAGGTCCCGGCCTTCCTCGCGGTCCTCGGCGGTCACCGACTGGACGAAGGCGATCCGGTCCCCGTCCGGCGACCACGCGATCTCCGAGACGCCGCCGACGACGTCGGTGACCCGGCGGGCCTCGCCGCCGTCGACCGGGAGGACCCACAGCTGCTGGGTGTCGTCGTCCGCCCCCCGCGTCGACGTGAACGCGATCCGGTCGCCGGACGGGCTCCAGCGCGGCTCCGCGTCGGAGCCCTCGGCCAGGGTGAGCCTGCGGGGGTCGCCGCCCGCGACGTCGACGAGGAACACCGTCGACTCGACGGTCTCGTCGTCGGTCGGCTGGCGTCGCAGGAAGGCGACCCGGTCCCCGTCGGGCGAGATCCGCGGGTCGGCGGGCGTGGCGATGTCGTGATAATCGGCCGCGGTGACGCGCTCCATGGAGGCGGGTCGGCCGCCGCGGTCAAAAGGCGTCGGGAGCCGGAAAAGGGGTCGGCCGGGACGTCGCGGACGCCCCGCCTCGGGCGGCCCGCTACGCGTCGCCGTTGTCGAGCGCGAGCGTCACGCCGTCGTCGTCGACGGTCGCGCCCGCGGCGCACACCGGGTGCTCGAAGTCGGCGCCGAGGACCTCGCTCGCGGCCGCGCCCGCGTCCGGACGCTCGTCGTTCGCCGCCGCGAGGGCGTACGGCTCCGGGCTGTCGGTCTCGTAGGTGGCGACGATCGTCGGCTCGTCGACGGCCTCGACGAGCAGCGCGTCGCGGCGGACGACGCCGACCGTCGCCGTCTCGCTCCCGACGACGCCGGCGATCCGCGGCGTGTCGTAGTCGTCCTTCTCGAAGTCGAGCGCGAGCAGCGGCGTCGCCAGCGCGTCGCGCGCCGGGTACCCCAGTTCGAGCTTCTCCGCGATCGGGTCGACGTGCGAGCCGTTCCCGACGACCGCGAGCGGCTCGTCGGTCGGGGTCCGGACCGCCCGCGCGCAGTTGTACGAGACGTACGGATTGTCGGTCTCGGAGGCGTCCGGCGTCGGTCCGACCGTGAGGGTCCCGCCGCGGTCGAGCACGCGCCGGTTCGGGAACGAGCGCGAGGAGACGCGGTAGGCGCCGATTCCGGGGGCGACGACGACGAATCGTCCGACGTACATACAGCTTCGTGGCCATTCGGACGAGTAAAACGCATCGATATGCGCACGTTCTTCGATCAGATTCCGGTCGCGGAGGAGGCACCCGGCTCTCCCACCGCCTGTGAACGCGTGACAGAGGGCCGGCGACGCGCAACGCTTACAAACACGCACAGGCTATCGATGGTTGCGCACAGTCCATTGGGGTAGTGGCCAATCCTGTTGCCTTCTGGGGGCAACGACCCTGGTTCGAATCCAGGATGGACTATTCTCGCGGTTCGCCCGTCCTCGATCCAAACGCGGCGTCCCCCTCCGCTTCGTCTGCGGGGGTCCGTTTCGCGTGGATCGCCTCGTTCCGCTCGACCGCTCGCTTCGTCTGGACTCGAACACTTCCTACGTACCGCGGTTTCCAGTGGAAGCGAAGGGGTATGGGAATCGGTCACCCGCGTTCCCGGTCACTTCTCGACGTCGAGCAGCGCCACCCGTTCGCGGACGACGTCGGCCAGGTCGCCGGCGGTCGCCGCGAGTTCGCTGTCGGAGACGCCGTAAAACTCCGTCACTCGTTCCCGATCGAACTCGGCGGCGGCGGGGGGAGCCGTCAGCCGCTCGACCGCTCGCTCGGCCGCGTCGAGGTCCGCGGCGGGTCGGTCCGCGCCGTCGACGCCGCCGAAGTCGGCGACCAGCACGACCGCGCGCTGTTCGCCCTCGGAGACGCCCAGCGCCAGCGCGCGGTCGATCTGTCGACGGCCGGCCGCGTACAGCATGATCTCGACGCCCGGGTCGCGAGCGACGGCCTCGCCGCGGGCGATCGCACGGGCGGCGAGGCGGACCGCGGCGCGGAGGTGAGCGTCGGAGACGACGAGGTCGGCGTCGAACGCCTGCACGACCGCGCCGGTCTCGTCGGCGATTCCGTCGAGGCGCGCGAGGAAGGCGTCGAGGCCGTCGATGGCGACCGTTCCGCGGACGAGGCGGTGCGGCGGGGTCGACGGGTCGGGGCGGCCGTCGTCGGACCCGGTATCAGGGGTCGTTTCCGTCCCGTCGCTCACTCGAAATCACCCAGGCTCGCCTGCCCGTCGCCGTCCCCGTCGCTCGCGGAGCCCGCGGTCGCCGCCGCCGAGGCCGACTTGTCCGGGCGCACGTCGTCCATCGACGGGTCCTCGCGCCCCGCGTGTTCGAGGATGCGCTCGGCGGTGCGCTCGCGGCCGCGGAGCGCGCCGAGCACGACCGCCTTGTCGGCCTCGCGGAGGTCGGCGCGCGTCTCGACGCCGGCCTCGTACAGCCGGCGGGCGCGCTTCCGGCCGACGTTCCGGACCCCAGCTAAGTCGAGCAGCTCCTCGCGGACGCCGTACTCGATCCGCTTGCGGGCCTCGCGGACCGCGACGACGACATCGCCGTCGACGTCCTCTACGTCGCGCGCGAGGGTCTCGGCCGCGCGCAGCAGCCACTCGGCGGTGTCGACCTTCCCGCGGATGTCTCCCGGGCCGACGCCGTACCGCTCCGTGATGCGGTCCTCGTCGACCTCGTTCGCCCAGTCCTCGAGGAGCCGGGCCGTCTTCAGCGACGCGAGCCAGTCCTCGAAGCGCACGTCCTCGTACTCGGAGGGCACGTCGCCGAGGAACTCGCCCTCGCGCTCGTAGCAGAGCTCGGTGTACGTCTCTCTGTCCCCCGACTTCAGGTAGAGCTCGTACATGTCGGGCGTGCGGCTGACGAGGTGGTAGAGGCCGAGCGGGGTGACCTGGGGAGCGGCGGGGTCGGCGTCGCCGTCGGCCGAGTCGCCCGCGGC
>NZ_NHPG01000155.1:0-18040 GCF_002252965.1 Halorubrum sp. Ea1 | reverse complement strand
CCGCCGGGCCGCCTCGGCGCGGCGGCGATGGTAGGTCAGCGCGCCGTAGAGGAACAGCGAGGAGACGCCGACGACCGCCCACCCGCTCACGAGGCGGTCGGGCGCCCACGCGGCCGCGCCTCCGGCGGCGGCGACCGCCACGTCGACCACGAGGACGAGCAGCGCTCCCGCACAGAGAAACCCGACGGCGAGCGCGCGCGGCGATCGGTCGTAGATCCGGCCGGGGAAAAATTCCATATCGGTGTTCATAAACCTCAGACGAACTCAGTCGTAAGTAACGACAGAGCGGCCCGTCTTAAATCTGATCGCGGTCACCACTCCTTACAGGCGGTACAGACGAGGGCGCCGTCGTCGAGCCAGCGCCGCGCGACCGACTCCCCGCATCGGTCGCAGGCGCCGCCGTCGGTCGTCCACGTCGCGGTCGACGTCGCCGGGTCGGCGTCGATCGACTCCGCGGCGTCGGCGTCGGCCTCCCGCTCGGTACCGCCGTCGGACGGCTCTCCGTCCGCGTCGCCGGCGAACTCGTCGAGCGAGCGGTCCTCGGGCATCTACGCCTCCCGACGGAGCCGGGCCACGACGTAGTCGCGCTCCAGTTCGCCGAGGAACTCGCCGAGCCGGGGCCCCTGCGTGTCGTCGAAGAAGAGGCGGTAGCCGGCCGCGAAGAAGTCGCCGACCTCGACGTCGTGCGCGCGCGCCGTCTCGTACATCTCCGCTTGGATCGCGTCGCCGTCGTGGCCCGCGGCGACGAAGTCGGCGAGGTCGTCGAGCGCGGCGGCCACGTCGTCGTCGAACGCGGCGTCCGGCAGGTCGGTCTGGAGCCGATAGTCGTACTCGTTTCCGGTGCGCTCGGCCCAGTTGCGCGCCTGCTCGACGCGGGCGAGCGCGGCCTCGACGGTCTCCTCGGAGGCGTCCTCCGGGATGTGGCCCTCGTCGCGGGCGAGCCGCTCGCGGAAGTCGGGGTCGTCGACCATCCCGAGGACGGCCGCGAACGTGTACGGGAGCCGGACGGGTCGCTCCGTCGGCGGATCGTCGGCGCGGCCGACGACGAAGGGGTAGGCGCGCTCGGCGAAGGCGGTCAGGTCCTCGTCGTCCACCTCGCCGAAGTACGCCCGCTCGAAGCGGTCGAAGCGGTCGACGAGCTGGTCGAGCCGTTCGACGTCGAGGTCGCGGGCCTTCTTCGGGTGGAGCGCGAAGAAGTAGCGGAGCACCTCGGGCTCGATCAGGTCGAGCAGCTCCGGAACGGTGACGACGTTACCCGCCGACGAGGAGAGCGGCTCCCCGTTGAGCGTGAACCACTCGTACACCATCGGGACGGGCGGCTCGACCCCGAGGACGTTCCGGGCGACGTCGACGCCCGAAGGCCACGACCCCTCCGCGTGGTCCTTACCGAACGGCTCGAAGTCGACGCCGAGCACCTCCCACTGACCGGGCCACTCGAGGCGCCACGGGAGCTTCCCCTCCCGGAACGTCGCGGTCCCCTCGTGGCCGCAGCCCTCGATGACCTCGTCGCCGACTTCCATGTCGGTGCAGACGTAGTCGACGGTCTCCGCGTCGAGGTCGACGTCGACGACGGTCTCGGTCACCTTCCCGCACTCCGCGCAGATCGGATTGAACGGGACGTACTCGCCGTCGACCTTGTCTTGGTACTGAGAGAGGACCTCGCGGACGCCGTCAAGATCGGAGAGGACCGTCCGGGTGACGTCGTCGAAGTCGCCGTCAGCGTACAGCTCCGTGTTCGAGACCATCTCGACGGGGACCCCCAGCCGGTCGGCGTCGGCCTTCAGGAGGGCGGCGAAGTGGGCCGCGTACGACTCTCGCTCGCCGAACGGGTCCGGGATCGCGGTGTACGGCTTCCCGAGGTTGCGGCCGAGCGCGCCCGCGTCCACCTCGCCGAGGCCGACGATCTCGCCGTCGGCGTTCGCCAGCTTCCGCGGGAGCTTGCGGAGCGGGTCCTTGTCGTCGGAGGTGAACACCTGCCGGACCTCGCGGCCGCGCTCGCGGAGCACGGCGGCGACGAAGTACCCCCGCATGATCTCGTTGAAGTTGCCGAGGTGCGCGACGCCGGACGGGGAGACGCCGCCCTTGATCACGATCGGGTCGTCGGGATCGCGCGCCTCGATCTCGTCGGCGACGACGTCGGCCCAGAAGGCGCGGAAGTCGCCGTCCCCCTCAGCCCCGTCGGCCTCCTCGCCCGTCCCCGTCGCACCGGCGGCGTCCCGCGCCTGCTCGGAGAGGATGTGAGGGGAGTCGTCGGCGCTCATGCGTCGCCGCCCCCCGTCCAGTAGGTCGGCTCGTCGCTGGCGGTCGGGACCACGTCGGTACCGGTGTGGTCGCCCCGGAGCGCGGCGTCGACGACCGCGCCCGGGTCCGTCCCGTCGAGGACGATCGAGCGGATCCCCGCCCGGTCTATCAGCTTGGCCGCGAGCAGGTCCACGGGGGCGGAGGCGCCGGCGTCCCGACTCATCGGGAGCACGACGTCGACGAGCTCCGCCGGCGACATCGATCCGAACTGCGTCGCGTCCGGGTCGGCGTTGGGGTCGGCGTCGTACACGCCGTTCGCGCTCGTCGCGTACACGAGGAGGTCGGCGTCGACGGACTCGGCGAACGCCGCGGCGACCGCGTCGGTCGTCTGCCCGGGGGTGACGCCGCCCATCACCGACACCTCGCCGCGACGGAGCGCTGCGGCGGCCTCGTCGTACCCCGTCGCCGGCGAGAGGTTCGCGCGGCCGTCGAGCGCGGCGATCAGCAGGCGGGCGTTGAGCCGGGTGGTGCCGATGCCGAGCTGGTCGAGTTCGACCTCGTTGGCGCCGAGGTCCCGCGCCGTCTCGATGTACTCTCGCGCGACTCCGCCGCCGCCGACGACGATGCCCACCTCGCAGCCGTCGGCGGCAATCCGCTCGATCGTCTCGGCGTACGCGGCCACCCGATCGGGGTCGAGATCGGGCGCGAGCACGCTCCCGCCGATAGAAACGACGACTCTCATTACCGTCGCATACCCCTGTCTCGCTCTTAAGGATTATCAAGGCCGGACGCCGCCGGTTTCCGAGGCGGTCGCCGCGTCGACGGACGCGGGCGCTCGGCGCATCGGCGGGAAACGCCTAAGCCGCTCGCACCCCGCCTTCGTGTATGCACCCGATAGCGATCGTGGGGCCCGGCGCGGCGGACCTGGCCGGGGCGCTCACCGACCGACTCGACGGCCGGACCGCCGTTGTGAGTCATGCGGACGGCGCCGACGGCGGGGACGGCGCGAGCGACGGGGCCACCGACGGCGGCGTCGCGGTCGAGTCGCCGCGGGACCGGACCGGCGCCGACACCGAGGTATCGCTCGCGAGCGACGGCGAGTGGACCGGCCGCGGGCGAGTCGACGGGCTCGACGCGTTCCTCGACGGGCTCGCGCCCGATCACGAGTACCTCGTCGCGGTCGGCGACTCCAGACTGCGCGTGCCGACGGTCCTGCTCGGAGCGGACGCGGAACCTGAAGACGTGCCCGGGACGGTCATCGCCGCCGCCGACGCGCCCGGCGGCGTCGACCTCGACCGCCTCGTCGCCGACGCCGACGCCGCGGAGCCGTGGATCACGCGCGAGACGCTCGTGCGGCGGGTCGAGGCGTCCGCCGACGCGGACCGGTCGGGAGCGATCGCGACGTTCACCGGCCGCGTCCGGGCGCGGGACGCGCCCGGCGACGACCGCACCACCCACTTGGCCTTCGAGAAGTACGAGGGGGTCGCCGCGGAGCGCATGGACGCGATCGCGGCCGAACTGACCGAGCGCGACGGCGTGTTCGACGTCCGAATGCACCATCGGACCGGCGTTATCGAGGCGGGCGAGGACATCGTCTTCGTCGTCGTTCTAGCGGGGCACCGTCGGGAGGCGTTCCGCACCGTCGAGGACGGGATCGACCGGCTGAAAGACGAGGTACCGATCTTCAAGAAGGAGACGACCGAGGCCGAGGAGTTCTGGGTTCACCGGCGTGACTGATCGGCTCTCGCCCGCGCGAGTGGCCGGTCCTCGACCGGGCATCTGACTGTTCCTCGGCCGCACAACTGACCGAATATCGGCCCCGCGTCTGGCCGGCGACCGGCCGCGCGGACCGCGAGCGCGGGGTCGGTGCGGGATATTTACCGGCAATATACGCTGGTTAAGCCGAGAATTACCGATCCATCGCCGCGGCATAACCATCGATAAGTGAACTGCGTATTACGGCTTCAAAACGGGTTATGAAATATCTAAGCCGTTCAGAGGCTTTTGTGAACGGTCTGTCAGACACGTTTTAGCCGATGTCCCCCGTCTAAAACGCCGCAAAAGCCGCTGAACACCGTCCAACGGTCGCACCTTTATAACATCCTCCGGGAGCAATCGGAGGGTGTACCATGAGCGCGACTGCAAATCCCTCCGCGAACGCGAACCCAACCGACGACCTCAGCAAGGAAGAGCGGCTGAAGCGGTACCTGCTCGACCGCGCCGAGGACGGCGAGATGTACTTCAAGGGGAAGTTCATCTCCGACGACGTCGACCTCTCGCCGAAGGAGATCGGCGCCCTGATGGTGAAGCTCCGCGACTCCGCCACCGAGCTCACCGTCGAGAAGTGGTCGTACACTGGCGCGACGACCTGGCGCATCGAGCCCGCCTGACGAGGACCGTCGAGCCCGCCCGGCGGCGGCAAACCACGCGCTCACGCGCGTCCCCGCTTTCTCCCCCAACGCGGCCCCCGCTCTCCGGGGGTCGACCGTTTCCGAACCGCTCCGACGACGCGTAGCGTCGGTCGGCGGCGCCGCGGTTCGAGGCGCGCCGCTGGCGACGCGGGGTTTATACTCGCCGACCAGTTACGACCGACGATGCCAGAACACGAGGACGGGGAGGCGTCGGCCGCGGCCGACGTCCCGCGTCCGGAGCCGCTGCGGACGTTCTTCAGGGTGGACGAGATCCGTCGAGACGACGGGCGCGTCCGGTACGTCGGGGAGTCGTACGTCCCGGAACGCACCCTGCTGCGGAAGCTGGTCCCGCCGTTCCGAGACGCCGGCTACGAGGTCGACCTCGAGGCCGACGGCGACGGTCACGTCGTCGTCGCGACGCCCTTCGACCGCGGGCGCGACGGGGTGCCGTGGCTCAACGTCGTCCTGTTCGCGGCGACGGTGTGTTCCACCCTGTTCGTCGGCGCGTACGGCTGGTACTACGTCGGCTGGGAGGAGATCGCCGCGAACCCCCTGACGATACTGCAAGCGTGGCCGTTCACCGCGGCCGTGCTCGGCGTGCTGATGACGCACGAGCTCGGGCATTACGCCGCCGGTCGATACCACGGAGTCAGCGTCTCGCTGCCGTACGTCATCCCCTTCTTCTTCCCCTTCGGGACGCTCGGAGCGGTGATCCGGATGCGCGGGCGGATGCCCTCCCGGAAGGTGCTGTTCGACATCGGCGCGGCCGGACCGATCGCGGGACTCGTCGCCACCGTCGTCGTCACCGTCATCGGTCTCTCGCTCGACCCGATCCGCGTCCCGGCGGAGCTCGCGAACGCCTCCGGAACGATGATCCGCTTCAACAACCCGCCGCTGCTGGAGATCATCGCCGACCTCATCGGCCAGCCGACGGGGTACGAGGACCCGGCGCTCACGGCGCACCCGGTGGTGATCGGCGGTTGGGTCGGGATGTTCTTCACCCTCCTGAACCTCCTGCCCGTCGGTCAGCTCGACGGGGGCCACATGGTCCGCGCGATGGTCGGCCCGCGGCAGGAGACGATCGCGGCGCTCGTCCCCGGCGCCCTCTTCTCGATCGCCGCGTACCTCTACTTCTGGCGCGGCCTCGGGATCGACGAGTCGGTCGGCCTGTGGGGGTTCTGGGGCCTGTTCGCGCTCGTCATCGCGTTCAACGGCCCGGCGAACCCGGCCGAGGACGAGCGGATCGGCTGGCCGCGGCTCGCCGTCGGTCTCGCGACGTTCGCGCTCGGGGCGCTCTGCTTCCTGCTCGTCCCGATTCAGGTCGTCTCCGGCTGACCGGCGGACGGGCTCGGCGCGTCGACGGGAGGGCGCGACGGTCCCCGGCTCAGTCGTCGCGGCGCTGCTTCATCCCCTGCCTGGTGAACTGCGGCGTGGCCCGGAGGCCGCGCTTCTTCCGGAACGAGCGGTAGAGCGCGATCGCCAGCGGGACGGCGAGCAGGAGGACGACGCCGGCGAGCCGCCACGCGTCGGCGAACGAGTAGAGGATCGTCGCGGAGAGGACGCCGACCGCGAGCAGCACCGAGTAGGCGATCCGCATCGCGAGCTTGTCGAGGACGTTCGAGTCGTCGTCGATCGTGACGTCGACGTGGAGGTCGCCCCGGTTCGCCCGTTCGAGGAAGTCGTCGGCCTTCGGCGGGACGGTGAACAGCGCCTCGGTGGTGCGCTGGACCTGTCGCCCGGCGCCCTCGGCGAGGTCGCGGGCGGTCTGCTCGTAGTACCCCTCGTCCCTGAGGTACTCCGTCGCCGTGGAGATGAAGTCGAACTCGGGGTCGAGCGTGACGCATACCCCCTCGACGACGGTCGCGACGCGCAACACGAGCGCGAGGTCCGGCGGGAGCCGGAGGGGGAACTCGTAGATGGTCGACTCCACCTGTTCGATGATCTGGTTCACCTGGTACTGCTCGATGTCCTCGCCGCTGGCGTCGGCGATGGCCAGTTCCATCACGTTCCCCATCACCTCGCGGTCGGCCTCCGGCGAGAGGGTGCCCATCGCGATGAGCGTGTCGAGGATGCCGTCGATGTCCTGCCGGGCGACCGCGACGTAGAACTCGACGATCTTCTCCTGGATGAACGGGTCCACGCGCCCGGCCATTCCGAAGTCGTAGAATATCACGGTGCCGTCGTCGTCGACGGCGAGGTTCCCGGGATGGGGGTCCGCGTGGAACACGCCGTCGTCGATGATCATCTGGAGGTACACCTCCTGGAGCGTCTCGGCGATGGCGTTGCGGTCGAATCCCGCGGCGTCGAGCTCGTCGAGCCGGTTGATCTTCACCCCCGGGACGTACTCCATGGTGAGCACTCGCGGCCCGGAGACCTCCTCGTAGGCGGTGGGGATCCGGATCCGGTCGTTGTCGTCGAAGTTGGCGCGGATCTCCTCGAGCATCTCGCGTTCGCGCTTGTAATCCATCTCCTCGCGGATCGTCTTCGCGAACTCGTCGGCGAGGTTCTCCAGCGAGAACGCCCGCCCGCTACCGGTGAACCGCTTGACGAGCGGGATCGACCAGCGGATCGTCCGGAGGTCGGCCTCGACCAGCGACTCGATCCCCGGCCGGCGGACCTTCACGGCGACGTCGTTGCCCTCGTAGCGGGCGGTGTACACCTGTCCGAGGCTCGCGCCGCTTATCGGGTCGCGGTCGAAGTCGTCGAACGTCTCGTCGACGGGGCCGAACTCCTCTTCGAGGACGACCCTCGACTCCTCCCACGGGGCCGGCGGCACGTCGTCTTGGAGCCCTTCCAGCACCTCGATGTACGCCGGCGGGAGGATGTCGGGCCGGGTCGAGAGGATCTGGCCGAGCTTGATGAACGTCGGACCGAGGGTGAGCAGGATGTCGAGGAGGACGGCGGCGCGCTCGCGCTGGGTCTCCGCGTCGACGTCGCGGCTCCCGCCGAACAGGAGGAACCGCTTCCGGTCCCGCCAGTAGGCGACGATCAGCGGCGAGAACCGCCGGACGACCACGAAGAACCGCCAGTAGGCGCGAAGGTTGACCAGCGTGACCACCCGTCAGGCGTCGGCCTCGTCGTCGGAGTCGGCGTCCCCGTCGGCGTCGTCGACCGGGATGGTACGGGAGGTGTCTCCGGTCCGCTTCGGGATCGTGACCTCGAGCACCCCGCGGTCCATCTCGGCGTCCGCGCCGGTCCCGTCGGCGTCCCCCGGGAGCGGGAGCTCCGCGTCGAGGAACAGGGGACGGTCCTCGCGGACGTAGCGGAACCCCTCGGGGACCCCCTTCTCGCGGCGCCCCTCGATGACGATCCGACCGTCCTCGGAGAGGACTTCGGTCGTCTCGGAGGTCGCGCCGGGGAGGTCGACGACGAGGACGTACCCGTCGTCTGATTCGAGCAGGTCCGCAAACACCGCGTCCGGGAGGTCCCGGAGCGCTTCACGTAACGCTGACATGTATACGGGTACGGTCGCCGCGGCGAAAAAGGTGTGGAAACGGGGACCGAGACGGAGGGGTCGGCGGCTCAGTCGTCGCGGGTGAACTCCAGATCGAGGCCGGTCAGGTCGAGGTGCTCGATATCCGTCCCCTGCGATTCACCCGGCAGGATGTCGCCGAGGCTCGCGCCGAACGCGGCCCCGGCCCAGACGAACGCCACGCGGGAGACCCGTTCGAGGGCGCCCGGGTCGCCCTCGTGGAGCCGGCCCCAAAGGACCATCATGAGGACCGAGGTGAACAGCGAGACGAGCAGGATCCCGGCGTAGCGCCGCGGGACGATCCCGAGGATCGGGTGGCTGATCTCGATCTGCCGGAAGTCGGCGAAGTACAGCAGCCCGGCGGTCATGACCAGCACGAACCCCACGTGGACGAGCAGGAAGACGGGAACGCCGCCCGGCGTGGCCGCGGCGAACCACGCCGCGATCTCGAAGACGCCACCCTCGACGAGCAGGGGGAGCGCGAAGAGGACCGAGCCCACGAACGCCTCGGCCAAGTCCCGCGAGGTGTACTTCGTGATCCGGGTCCGAAACGCCGAGCTTCCGGGCATCCGCTCGACGAGCGAGATGGTCTGACGGACTTTCTCCCGCTCGTGGCCCTCGTCGACGGTGTCGCTCAGCGCGTCGAGCTTCGCGAGCAGGTCGTTGATGTCGGGGTTCTCGGGACCGTGCGGGCCGTTCGAGCGGCGGCGCTCGTCCGCGTCACCCGTCGGCCCCTCCGATCGCTCCGGGTCGGGAGGCGAGCTCGATCCGACGGACCGTCGTCCCGAGTCGTCGCCGTCCATTGCCGATCGGTCGACGCCGGCGTCGCAAAAGCGTACCGACGGGCGGCGCGGCGGTGGAGACGGCGAATCGTTTATTAATACTGGAATGGTAACACGTGGCACGAGGTGAGTGCCGACGACATCGAGGACCGGACCACGCAGCCATCGACCGTCGACGGTACCGCGCGCCGACGACTGTCCGATCCACTCGTTTCGAAACGGGGCGTCCCCCCTTTCGACGTGAACCCCTCGACCCGTCGGTTCCCACCCTGACCGCCGCTGCTCGCGGGAGCCGCACCTCAGCGAGTCCCGCCGTCGCTTGACTCGTCCGCCGAGCGACGCCCGAGGAACGACGAGAGCGCCGCGTTGAACGCGGCGGGGCGTTCCAGCATCGCGAGGTGTGCGGCCCCCTCGATCGCGGCGCGCTCGCAGTCGTCGATCCGGTCCGCGAGGTAGTCGTGGTACGCCGGCGGCGTGAGCGCGTCGTGTTCGCCGACGACCGCGAGCGACGGCGACGCGATCTCGTCGAGACGGTCGCGGACGTCGAACGCGTGGCAGGTCCGGAAGTCGCGCTCGGTGACCGCCCGGCCGCACTCCCGCATGCCGGCGCGGGAGAGCTCGACGTACTCGGCCGGCGCGTCGTGGAAGAGGCGGTCGGGCTCGTGGAGCAGGTCGATCGCCCGGTCGAACTCCGTCTCGAGCGCGTCCAACAGCGGCTCGGCGACCGCGAGCTTCGCGCCCGTGCCCGCGAAGACGAGCCCGTCGAGCGGGAGGTCGCGCTCCAGCGCGATCCACAGGGCCACGGCGCCGCCGAGGGAGTTGCCGCAGAGGACGGTCGCCCCGGTCGCCTCCGCGACGGCGACGACGTCGTCCGCGTAGGCGTCGAGCGTCTCGGCCCCGGCCGGTTCGTCGACGTCGTCGCTGTCGCCGTGCCCCGAGAGGTCGAGCGCGACGGTCGGGAACCGGTCGCTCAGGCGCGCCTGCGCCTTCCAGACGTCTTTGCTCCCGCCGCTCCCGTGGACGAAGCAGACCGTCGGCCCGTCGCCGCCGCGGTCGGAGACGCGATACGCGGTGTCGCGCCCGTCGTGGGTGACTCGCTGCATGCCCCCGTCTCCCGCGCGCTCGGTCATAAGACGCCCGGCGGACGGCGCCGGCGAGCGAGAGGATCCGAGGAGGGAACGACCGTCGACGCCCCCCGAAACGACCCCGAACCGCAACACTACCGATACGTTCGTGAGATCTCACGTCATGCGATTTTTAGCGACGGGTTTATATATTCTCGCGCCTAACTTGTAGTTAGCATGAATCACCAACAGACCCGATCGACCGGCGACGGTCCGCTGCTCCGCCGGTTCGAGTACGAGGACGGGTGGATCGTCGCCGCCGATCTGGGCGCCGACGCCGCGAACGTGAGCGTCGACACGGTCGGCGAGACGGCGATCGTCGTCGTCGAGGGCGACGGCGAACCGGTCGAGTCGGAGTTCGAACTGCCGGGACCGGCCGCGTCGACCGCGGTCACGAACGGCGTGATCACGGTCGAGGGCGAAACGGTCGAGGACGACACCGTGGAGGGCGAGCGATGAAACTCACTGTCAGACCGCTCAAACAGAAGGACGCCGGCCGCCGCCTCGCGGCGATCGACCGCGTCGCGGCCGAAGAGCTGGGGCTCTCCGGCGGCGACATCGTCCGCGTCGAGGGCCCGGACGGGGCCGCGATCGCCCGCGTCTGGCCCGGCTACCCCGAGGACGACGGAAGCGGCGTCGTGCGTATCGACGGACGGCTCCGTCAGGAGGCCAACGTCGGCATCGACGACCGCGTGACGGTCGAGTCGGTCGACGTCTCCCGGGCGGAGTCGGTCACGATCGCCTTCCCGAGCCAGCTTCGCGTGCGCGGGCAGATCGCCCCGTTCATCCGCGACAAGCTCTCCGGACAGCCGGTGACCGAAGGGCAGACGATCCGCACGTCGATGGGCTTCGGCCTGATGGGCGGCCAGTCGCAGGCGGTGCCGATGAAGGTCGCCTCGACGACGCCGTCGGGGACCGTCGTCATCACCGACGACACCGAGATCGAGATCTCGGAGGTCCCCGCCGAGGAGCTCGCCGAGCGCGGCGGGAGCGGCGACGGGGCCAGCGAAGGCCCGGACGTCACCTACGAGGACATCGGCGGGCTCGACGGCGAGCTCGAACAGGTCCGCGAGATGATCGAGCTGCCGATGCGGCACCCGGAGCTGTTCAAGCGGCTCGGCATCGACCCGCCGAAGGGCGTGCTCCTGCACGGCCCGCCGGGCACGGGGAAGACGCTGATCGCGAAGGCCGTCGCCAACGAGATCGACGCCAGCTTCCACAACATCTCCGGCCCGGAGATCATGTCGAAGTACTACGGCGAGAGCGAGGAGCAGCTCCGTGAGATCTTCGAGGAGGCCTCGGAGGAGGCGCCCTCGATCATCTTCATGGACGAGCTCGACTCGATCGCGCCCAAGCGCGAGGAGGCCGGCGGCGACGTCGAACGGCGCGTCGTGGCCCAGCTGCTCTCGCTGATGGACGGGCTCGAAGAGCGCGGCGAGGTCGTCGTCATCGGCGCGACGAACCGCGTCGACGCCATCGACCCCGCGCTCCGCCGCGGCGGTCGCTTCGACCGCGAGATCGAGGTCGGCGTCCCCGACCGCGACGGCCGCAAGGAGATCCTGCAGGTCCACACGCGGAACATGCCGCTGGTCGAGGGAATCGACCTCGACGAGTACGCGGAGAACACCCACGGCTTCGTCGGGGCCGACCTCGAGTCGCTCGCGAAGGAGTCCGCGATGCACGCGCTGCGCCGGATCCGGCCCGAGCTCGACTTAGAGAGCGACGAGATCGACGCCGACGTGCTGAACTCCATCCAGGTCACCGAGAGCGACTTCAAGGAGGCGATGAAGGGCATCGAGCCCTCCGCGCTCCGCGAGGTGTTCGTCGAGGTCCCGGATGTCTCCTGGGACCGGGTCGGCGGTCTGGAGGGGACCAAAGAGCGGCTCCGCGAGACGATCCAGTGGCCGCTGGAGTACCCCGAGGTGTTCGAGGAGCTCGACATGCAGGCCGCCAAGGGCGTCCTGATGTACGGCCCGCCGGGCACGGGGAAGACCCTGCTCGCGAAGGCCGTCGCCAACGAGGCGGAGTCGAACTTCATCTCGATCAAGGGGCCCGAACTGCTGAACAAGTACGTGGGCGAGTCCGAGAAGGGCGTCCGCGAGGTGTTCAGCAAGGCCCGCGAGAACGCGCCGACCATCGTGTTCTTCGACGAGATCGACTCGATCGCGACCGAGCGCGGCAAGAACTCCGGCGACTCCGGCGTCGGCGAACGCGTCGTCTCGCAGCTGCTGACGGAGCTCGACGGGCTCGAGTCGCTGGAGGACGTGGTCGTCATCGCGACGACGAACCGCCCGGACCTCATCGACTCGGCGCTGCTCCGGCCCGGCCGCCTGGACCGCCACGTGCACGTGCCCGTGCCGGACGAGGAGGCCCGCCGGAAGATCCTGGAGGTCCACACCCGGAACAAGCCGCTGGCCGACGACGTCGACCTCGACGCGCTGGCACGGAAGACCGAGGGGTACGTCGGCGCCGACCTCGAAGCGGTCGCCCGCGAGGCCTCGATGAACGCCTCCCGGGAGTTCATCGGCAGCGTCACGCGCGAGGAAGTCGGGGAGTCCGTCGGCAACGTCCGCGTGACGATGGCGCACTTCGAGGACGCCCTCGGCGAGGTGAACCCGAGCGTCACCCCCGAGACGCGGGAGCGCTACGAGGAGATCGAAAAGCAGTTCCAGCGGTCGGACGTCGACCGCACCGACGCCGAGCCCGGCACCGCGTTCCAGTAGTCGGAGCGTCGGTCGGCTCGGTCGGGAGCAGTTTTTCTTTAAATAATCCCCGCCGTCGACAGCAGGAAGAACACGGCGACGAGGACGATGCCGATCGTGACTAGGCGCCACGCGAGCTTCAGCACGAACTTACCGACGACGATAACGATCGCGACGGCGACGAGCGCGACGAGCAGCTGTCCCGCTTGGCTGGCGAGGAGTCCGGCTTGAAGCGGGAGCGACGATGCCAACGCGGCGAGCGAAGCGGTCATGTCCGGCCCCACGAGCACGTCGGGCATAAGCTTGTGGGGAGGAGCCGCGGTCCGTCGGTTATTGAAATCTGATAGGTGAGCCGGCAAATACTGCGCCGATGAGGCCGGAGTCTCACGCTCCCGGCCGACGGGACCGCGGTAACACGGAGCATAACGCCGGAAAATCGGTGCGAGTAACCCCCCTTTTGTTCCGATGCGGAGACCGTTACTTCGGTCGATTTCGCGCCTTGAGTATCAGTTTCACTCTGGTCTGGCTACGCTTATGTGTCCGGAACACGTTCAGATGTAACGTAATCGAATCCGGCGTCAGACACGCGGACCGGGAATTACATACCGAATCGAACAGGTAGTCACCTATCCGGGCCGGGAGCGGAACACAAAAGGGCCTGCTGCGACAGTACGTAGACACGATATATGAGCCAGAACGCACGTCAACCGAGCGGGGTGGCCGTCGAATGAGCAACGACGGCGTCGCCGCCGACGAACTCGAACTGCCGATCAAACGAACAACGGGCGAGACGATGGAGGAGCGTCTCACCGCCAACGCCTATCACAACATCCTGCCCGCGCGCTACCTCCGGAAGAACGCGGACGGCGAGACGATCGAGAACCCCGAGGAGCTGTTCGACCGCGTCGCGCGCAACGTCGCGCTCGCGGAGGCCGTTTTCGAGGCCGAGAAGCAGGGCGTCGAGGTCACCGTCACGCCCGACCAGCTGAAGCCCGACCACCCCCGCCGGAACGAACTGGCGGAGGAGGTGTTCGGCGCCGGCACCACCGCCGAGGACGAGGCGGAGACGACGCTGACCGCGCACAACGTCAACAAGTTCGCGTACGACACCGTCGTTCCCGAGCTCCCCGAGAGCGTGCGCGACCACGTGGAGGCGACCGCGGACCGGTTCCGCGACGGGATGGAGCGGCTCTCATTTATGCCGAACTCGCCGACCCTGATGAACGCGGGCGACGAGCTCCAGCAGCTCTCGGCCTGCTTCGTCGACTCCCCCGACGACGACATCACCGACATCCACCAGACCGCCAAGGAGGCGGCCGAGGTGTTCCAGTCCGGCGGCGGCATGGGGTACGCGTTCTGGAAGCTCCGCCCCTACGGCGACTCCGTCGGCTCGACCGGCGGCATCGCCTCCGGCCCGATCACGTTCATGCGGACGTTCGACCAGATGTGCGAGACGATCGCGCAGGGCGGCGCGCGCCGCGGCGCTCAGATGGGCGTCATGCGCGTCTCGCACCCGGACGTCATCCAGTTCATCCACGCGAAGAACAAGGACGTCTCCCTGGCTCACTCGCTGCGGCTGAACGACCCCGACGACTTCACGCACAACTCCTTCGCGGACGCCTTGGAGGAGGCCCGCGGGCTGATCGACGAGGACGGAAAGGTGCCCGAACACCTCCGGAACGCGGTCGAGGGTCACCTGTCGAACTTCAACATCAGCGTCGGCGTCACCGACGACTTCATGGAGGCGCTGTACAACGACGAGGAGTTCACCTTCACCAACCCGCGCACCGAGGAACCCCACGTCGCGACGCCCGAGACGAAGGAGATCTACGACATGTTCGGTCTCGGCGAGCACGTCGAGGTCGGCGAAGTGCTGTCGATCCCGGCCCAGGAGCTGTGGGACGACATGATCGAGGGCGCCCACGAGAACGGCGAGCCGGGCGTCATCTACCTCGAGCGGGTGAACAAGGAGCACTCCTTCGACGTGGAGGAGCACCCGGACCACCGCATCCTCGCGACGAACCCCTGTGTCACCGGTGACACCTTGATCAGCACCGAAAACGGGCTCGTCGAAGCCGAGGAACTCTACGAACAGGGAGTCGCACGCGACGTCGTCGTCGATGGTCGCCTCAGCGAGGAGACGCTCAAAGAAGCGAGCAGCGTCTACAAGACCGGCGAGAAGGACGTTTATAAGCTCACGACCGAGGAGGGGTACGAACTCCGCCTCACTTCCGATCATCGGGTCATGACGGGTGACGGGTGGGTGGAAGCCGGCAACCTCGACGCCGGCGACACGGTCCACATCCAGAACCGGAAAGGCTCCTTCGGCCAGCACGGAACAGCGGCAGAGGGTCGCGTACTCGGTTGGATGGTCGGCGACGGCCATCTCAAGACCGGAGAGGAGCGCGCCGTCCTCAACTTCTACGACGAGGACGCAGAGATCTCGGAATCGTTCGCAGCCGACGTGAACGAAGTCGTTCGCGATCCCGTCGGTAACGCCGACTACGAGGTCGGCGTCAACGAGATCGCTAGAGGTGACGACTACCGCGGCGCGCAGGCCGTCGAGCAGCGGATCCGCTCGGCTCGACTGTACGAGTACGCCGAGGAAGCCGGCTTAGCCGATCAGAAGCATCAGGTGCCTGAGGCAGTGATGCGCGGGAGCGAGGAGATGGCACGCGGGTACCTCCGTGCGCTGTTCTCCGCTGACGGGGGCGTTCAGGGGAACGTCGAAAAGGGCGTCTCCGTCCGGCTCACGAGCACGAGCACCGACCTGTTAAAAGAAGTCCAGCAACTCCTGCTCAACTTCGGGATCTTCAGCAAGATCTACGAGGAGCGCCACGAGGAGGGCGTTCAGGAGATGCCCGACGGAAACGGCGGAACTGCGGAATACGAGCGACAGGCCGACCACGATCTCGTCGTCTCGAAGGACAACCTCGTCCGCTTCGCGGAGGAGATCGGATTCCTTCTCGACTCGAAACAGGACGCACTCGACGAGCGTCTCGCGAACTACGACCGCGGACCGTACAGCGAGGGATTCGAAGCGACCGTTTCCGCAGTCGAGGACGACGGCCACGAGGCCGTCTACGACCTGACGGAGCCTGAGACGAGTTCGTTCGTCGCGAACGGTCTCGTGGTCCACAATTGCGGCGAGCAGCCGTTAGAGGAGTACGAGGCGTGTAACCTCGGTCACATCAACCTCTCGACGCTCGCGGCGCAGGACGCGCCGGACTGGCGCGTCTGGTCCGAGGCGCACGCCGACGAGTACGAGTCGAAGGAGGCCGCCATGTCGGCGTTCTTAGCGGAGGCGATCGACTTCGAGGAGTTCGACGAGCGGATCGACTACGGCACGCGCTTCCTCGAGAACGTCGTGACGATGTCGGACTTCCCGGTCGAGAAGATCGAGCAGAAGGTCCGCGACATGCGGAAGATCGGGCTCGGAGTGATGGGGCTCGCTCAGCTGTACATCCAGCTCGGGATTCAGTACGGCACCGAAGAGGGCAACGAGGTCGCCCGCCAGCTGATGACCCACATCAACCACGCGTCGAAGCAGACCTCCCACGAGCTCGCCGAGGAGCGCGGCGTGTTCAACGACTGGGACGAGTCGAAGTACGCGAACCCCACCGAGCACCGCGACTGGTTCGAGCACTACACCGGCCTCGACGCCGACGAGTGGGCGGACGGCTTCCCGATCCGCAACCACAACACGACGACGATCGCGCCCACGGGCACGACGTCGATGATCGGGAACACCACCGGTGGCTGCGAGCCGATCTACAACGTCGCCTACTACAAGAACGTCTCCGACGACGTCCAAGGCGACGAGATGCTCGTCGAGTTCGACGACTACTTCCTGCGCACCTTAGAGGAGAACGACGTCGACGTCGACGCCGTCAAGCAGGAGGCTCAAGAGCAGATGGCGACCAACGAGTTCGACGGCGTTGACGGGTTAGAGACGGTTCCGGACGCGATCGGCGAGCTGTTCGTCGTCACCGGCGACCTCTCGGGCAAACAGCACGCGGCGGTCCAGTGCGCCTGCCAGGAGGGCGTCGACTCCGCCATCTCGAAGACGTGTAACTTCCCGAACGACGCCACCGCCGAGGAGATGGAAGAGGTGTACCGCTACATCTACGACCACGGCGGGAAGGGCGTCACCGTCTACCGCGACGGCACCCGCTCGAAGCAGGTGCTCACGACGCGCGCGAAGAACACGGAGTTCGCCGACGAGAGCGAGGCGGCCGAGGCGATCGTCGAGCAGATCGGCGAGGTGTTCGGCGGCGTCGAGGCGTTCCTCGAGAACGAGGACGTGCAGGCGGCGATCGACACGGAGATCGCGGACCTGCTGGAGGCCAGCGAGCAGCCGCAGATCGACTACAGCGAGCGCAGCCCGCGTCCCGACTCCCTGAACGGCGTCACCCAGCGCGTCGAGACGGGGTACGGGAAGCTGTACGTCACCATCAACGAGGATCAGAACGGTCGGCCGTTCGAGCTGTTCGCGAACATCGGCCACTCCGGCGGCTACACCAACTCCTTCACCGAGGCGCTCGCGAAGGTCATCTCGACGGCGCTCCGCTCGGGCGTGGACCCCGACGAGATCGTCGACGAGCTACAGGGCACCCGGAGCCCGAAGGTCGCGTGGGACAAGGGCGAGCAGATCCAGTCGATCCCGGACGCCATCGGCACCGCGCTCCGCCGCTACCTCGACGACGAGATCGACAAGGGGATCCCGCAACAGCAGAGCCTCGACGACGTCGAGCGCGACCTGGCGAGCGAGCCGACGAGCCAGACCGACGGCGGCGCGGTCGACGCCGGCGCGGCGACCGACGCCCCGAACGTGAACGGGACGGCCGAGGACGACGCGGCCGACGCCGACGACGCGATGCAGGAGCTCATCGCGGCGGGCGAGTCGCCCGAGTGCCCCGACTGCGGCGGGATGAACCTCTACTACTCCGAGGGCTGCAAGACGTGCGAGTCGTGCGGCTGGTCGGAGTGCTGACGGCGTAGCGAATCGGTCGTTCGACGCCCGCGGTGCGATTTTTACGCGTTCGATCTTCGGGGATGCGCGGTGTGCGATCGATAGCGGGAGTGAGTGTTACAGATCGGCGGCCGCGGGTCGGTATTTAAACGATCGTGAGCGACAGCGACGATCGGTTATAAATAACGGGTCCGGTGGCGCGTGCCTCCGAGCGCCCACAGGGCGCGAGGAGCACGCGCGAGGGAGCCGGTGAGCGCTCGGAGAGCGCGAACCGCGAGGTTGGGGAGGTGTGAGGCTGCGGTGCGGTTGCGGGGGTGGGACTCAAAGGGGCAGCCG
>NZ_NHPG01000039.1:13783-14036 GCF_002252965.1 Halorubrum sp. Ea1 | reverse complement strand
CAGGGGCGGGAGGCGACGCGTCGCGGCGGTCGCGACCGCGGCGACCGCCGCGACCGCGGGGGGTATCGGGGACAAGTTCATGACGGCGAGCGGTGCGGCCGCGAGCCACGAGTGCTTTTCGCCGCGGGATCGGTTCCCGCGCGCCGCCCTGCCGCCCGCGTCCGAGCGCCATGCCTTTTTATCCTCACCCGCGAACCGGACCCCATGACCGAACGGACGCGACGCGACTGGCTCCGCGTCGCCGGCGGCGTCG
>NZ_NHPG01000039.1:0-13772 GCF_002252965.1 Halorubrum sp. Ea1 | reverse complement strand
GGTTCCGGAGACCGTGGAGGTGCGGTGGGCGGTGCCGGCGAACCGCGGCGACCACACCGCCTCGAAGGGAAGCCCGATGCTGGCGCCGTCGGGCGACGTCCTCGTCGCCGACGACACGGGCCGCGTCCAGTCGATCGCGACCGACGGGGAGCCGAACTGGTCGACCTCGATCTCCGACGACGCCCGCGGGAGCCACGGCACTCCCGCGATCGCGGACGGCACGGCGTACGTGGGGACCTACGACGGCGTCGTCTCCGCGGTGTCGGTCGCGGACGGCGAGATCCTGTGGCAGACCGACGTCGGCGACGCGGCCGCCGCCAGCCCGACCTACCACGAGGGGCGGCTGTACGTCGCCGTCGAGTACGCGACGCCGAGCGGGACGGTCGTCGTCATGGACGCCGAGACCGGCGACGTGGAGTGGCGCGACGACCGGCCGACAGACCACCCGCACTCGACGGTCGCCGTCGACTTGGAGCGCGACCGCTTCCTCTTCGGCTCGAACGACGGTCACGTCTACGCGTGGTCGGTCTCCGACCGCGAGCGCGCCTGGACCTACGACACCGGCGGCGACGTCAAGGCGCCGATCGCGGTCAGTCGCGGGATCGCGGTGGTCCCGTCGTGGGCGGAGACGGTCACCGCCGTCGACGTCGCCGACGGCACGGGGCTCTGGGAGTTCGAGACCGACGACATGGTCATGTGCGCGCCCGCGGTTCACGACGGGACGGTCTACGTGGGGAGCCACGACGGCAACGTGTACGCGATCGACCTCGCGACCGGCGAGGAGGAGTGGTCCACCCCGGTGAACGGCTGGGCGACGGGCAGCGTGACCGCGACGAACGAACACGTGCTCGCCGGCTCCTACGACGCGCACCTCTACGCGCTCGACCGCGCGGACGGCTCGGTGACGTGGGCCGTCGAGGGGAAGGGCGACGTCACCAGCGCACCGCTCGTCACCGACGACGCGGTCTACTACGCCGAGCGCGCCCCGGAGGACTCCGACGAGGCCGGGATGTGCTACAAGCTTGCCGCGCCGGAGTAGCGCGGTCGGCGCCCCGCCTCGGCTCCACGGTCGACTTCCGACGGCGACCCGTCTGGGACTCGCCGCCGACTTCCGACGGCGACCGGCGGTGTGCCGCGTAACGTCACGAACGTCCACTTGAAACGGAGGGTCCGAAACGGTTTTGCCGGCCCCTGACGGACGGTCGATATGCCAACGGATCCCGACACAGGGTACGACCCGTCGCTGGGTCGGAAGTTCGTGTTCGTCACCGGCGGCGTCATGTCCGGGCTGGGGAAGGGGATCACCGCCGCCAGTACCGGGCGGCTCCTCGCGAACGCGGGCTTCGACGTCACCGCGGTGAAGGTGGACCCCTATCTCAACGTCGACGCCGGGACGATGAACCCCTACGAGCACGGCGAGGTGTACGTGCTCAAGGACGGCGGCGAGGTCGACCTCGACTTGGGCAACTACGAGCGCTTCCTCGGCACCGACATGACGTTCGACCACAACGTCACCACGGGGAAGACGTACCAGCACGTCATCGAGCGCGAGCGCGCCGGCGACTACCTCGGCAAGACCGTCCAGATCATCCCGCACGTCACCGACGACATCAAGCGCCGCATCCGGGAGGCCGCCGAGGGGTCCGACGTCTGTCTCGTCGAGATCGGCGGGACCGTCGGCGACATCGAGTCGATGCCCTTCCTCGAGGCGCTCCGGCAGTTCGCCCACGAGGAGGACGACGAGGACATCCTCTTCACCCACGTCACGCTCGTCCCCTACTCGAAGAACGGCGAACAGAAGACGAAGCCGACCCAGCACTCGGTGAAGGAGCTGCGCTCGATCGGGCTCCAGCCCGACATCCTGGTCGGCCGCTCCGAGGACCGGCTGGACCGGGAGACGAAAGAGAAGATCGCCCTGTTCTGCGACGTGCCCACGGACGCCGTCTTCTCGAACCCGGACGTCGAGGACATCTACCACGTCCCGCTGATGGTGGAAGACGAGGGGTTAGACGAGCACGTGATGGAGCGGCTCGGCCTCGCCGAGGAGGCGCTCCCGAAGGCGGAGCGCTCGACGGAGTGGCGCGAGCTGGTCACCCGCGACCGCGACGAGGAGCTCGACGTCGCCCTCGTCGGCAAGTACGCCCTCGAAGACGCGTACATGTCGATCCACGAGGCGCTGAAACACGCCGGGATCCAGACCGGGACCGAGGTGAACGTGCTCTGGGTCGACGCCGACGAGACCACCGAGCGCCACGAGGAGCGGCTCGCGTCCGCCGACGCGGTCGTCGTCCCCGGCGGGTTCGGCTCCCGCGGCACGGACGGGAAGATCGAGGCCGTGCGGTACGCCCGCGAGAACGACGTCCCCTTCCTCGGGCTCTGCTTGGGCTTCCAGATGGCGGTCGTCGAGCACGCGCGCCACGTGCTCGGGCTGGAGGGCGCGCACTCCGCCGAGATCGACCCGGACACGCCCTATCCGGTCATCGACCTGCTGCCGGAACAGTACGAGACGGAGGACATGGGCGGGACGATGCGGCTCGGGGCCCACGAGACCGCCATCGAGCCCGGCACGCTCGCGGCGCGGGTGTACGACGCCGACTCCTGCACGGAGCGTCACCGCCACCGCTACGAGGTGAACCCCGAGTACATCGAGGAGCTGGAGGCCGACGGGCTGACCTTCTCCGGGCGCGCCGACAACCGGATGGAGATCTTAGAGCGCCCGGACCACCCGTTCTTCTTCGGGACGCAGGCGCACCCCGAGTTCCGGTCGCGGCCGGACCGCGCGAGCCCGCCGTTCGTCGCCCTCGTCGAGGCGGCGCTGGGATCGACGGACACAACCGAGCGGAACGCGGACGTGAGGCTATAGATGGTCGAGACGGAGGCATTCATCGACGAGGCGATAACCGAGATCCGGGAGGCGATCGGCGACGCGAACGCCGTGATCGCCCTCTCCGGCGGGGTCGACTCCTCGGTCGCGGCGACGCTCGCGTACGAGGCGGTCGGCGACCAGCTCACCCCCGTCTACGTCGACACGGGGCTGATGCGGAAGGGCGAGACGGCGGAGATCCGCGACACGTTCTCGTTCATGGAGTCGCTGCGGGTGATCGAGGCGCAGGACCGCTTCTTCGAGCGGCTGGCGGGCGTCACCGACCCCGAGGAGAAGCGCCACGTCATCGGCGAGGGGTTCATCGACGAGTTCGAGAGCGTCGCCCGCGACGCCGACGCCGACTACCTCGTGCAGGGGACGATCTACCCCGACCGCATCGAGTCCGAGGGGAACATCAAGTCGCACCACAACGTCGGCGGGCTCCCCGAGGTCGTCGACTTCGAGGGCATAGTCGAACCGGTCCGCGACCTGTACAAAGACGAGGTCCGCGAGGTCGCCCGCGAACTCGGCTTGGAGGAGATCATCTCCGAGCGCATGCCGTTCCCCGGCCCCGGGCTCGCCGTCCGCATCGTCGGCGAGGTGACCCCGGAGAAGGCCGCGGTCGCCCGCGAGGCGACGCACGTCGTCGAGGAGGAGCTGGAGGAGTACGACCCGTGGCAGGCGTTCGCCGCGGTCCTCGGGAAGGCGACCGGGGTGAAAGGCGACAACCGCGTCCACGGCTGGGTCGTCGCCGTGCGCTCGGTCGAGAGCCGCGACGGGATGACCGCCCGCGCGCAGGAGCTCGACTGGAGCACGCTCCAGCGGATCCAGAGCCGGATCACCGGCGAGAACGAGAGCGTCGCCCGCGTCGTCTACGACGTGACTCACAAGCCGCCCGCGACGATCGAGTACGAGTGATGGCGGGCGAATCCGCTCGCCCCGACGGCGGTCGGGCCGAGGGCGACCGCGCCGGCGAGACGGGCCCTGACGGCGGCGCGCTCGCCGTCGTCGCCGGCCCCGACGAGCACGGCCTCGGCGAGGAGCTGGCCGCGCTCGGCGTCGAAATCCGCCGGATCGACGGGCTCGTCACCGCCGACGCGCTCACCGACGCCGGCATCGCCGACGCCGCCTACTTCGTCCTCACCGACGTCGAGGAGGCGACCGGGATCCCGATCGCTAAGGAGCTGCACCCGGGCGTCCTCGCCGTGACGTACGCCGAGCGGTCCCTGCCGGAGTTCGTCGCGGGCGTCGCCGACCTCGCGATCGACCCGGCCCTGATGGACGCCGCGACCGTCGCCGAGGAGCTGGTCGACGGCGCCGCCGACCGCGCGGCGTAGTCGGGTCACCACGCCGACCCCGGCCCCGAAGCCGACATTTATAAGAAACGCGAGTATTCTTCGAATTGGACTGTTGTTCGACATCGAAATTTCAGTCGTCGTCGTCGCCGGTCCGGCGAGAACGCCGTTTCTGCGGGTTTTTGCCCGCGTACGCTCGTGTCTCCGACTCACGCCGGTCACCGTCGAACTCACCGAGAATAGTCCTCTGAAATCCATTTAAACGGCGTTTAGCGGACGATAAGTCCCAGATCTGCGTTCAGTTCCCGGCTCGTCGACGTTTTGTACCTCGAAATGACTGGTATCTCATTTACTATTTGTTTTGAAACATCCTCTCTCTGCGCGACCGCCGCCGCGGTTCCGCGAGCAGTAGCATTATTTCGGTGTGCACCGTACTATGGTGTGTTATGTCACAGCAAGAGATCGAAGAGGAGCTGTACGTCGACCAGTACACGCTCGGGCTGGTGGGTCCCGATCAAGAGTGGGCCGGCACCGTCGCCGACGGCGGCACGGTGACGACGTACACGCCGCCGGGCTGTTGGGGGCCGATGGTCACCCCCTCGTTCCGGGGCGGTCACGAGGTGACGCGACCGATCCGCGTCGAGGGCGCCGAGGTGGGCGACGCCGTCGCGATCCGCATCCGCGACGTGGAGGTGACGAGCCTGGCGACGAGCACGGGGTCGATGGCCGAACGCGAGGAGGCGTTCCGCGACGACCCGTTCGTCGACCACCGCTGTCCGGAGTGCGGGACGACGTGGCCCGACTCCTACGTCGAGGGGACCGGCGAAGACGCGATCCGTTGCGCCGAGTGCGGCGCCAACGCCTCGTCGTTCGGCTTCGAGTACGGCTACACCGTCGCGTTCGACCACGAGAACGCGGTCGGCGTCACGCTCGACGAGGAGGGGGCCCACGAGCTCGCGCTCGACGCCGACGAGGTGATGGACATCCCCGAGAACTCCCGGCAACACCCGATCCTGCTGTACGAGCCGGACGGCATGCCCGGCACGCTCGGTCGCCTCCGGCCGTTTATCGGCAACATCGGGACGACGCCGTCGGTGACGATGCCCGACTCGCACAACGCGGGCGACTTCGGGCAGAGCCTCATCGGCGCCGACCACGACTACGGCGTCGAGACCGAGGCGGACCTCGAGAAGCGCACCGACGGCCACATGGACATCCCGGAGGTCCGGCCGGGCGCCACGCTGATCTGCCCCGTCGACGTCGACGGCGCCGGGATCTACGTCGGCGACCTCCACGCGAACCAGGGGGACGGCGAGCTCTCCCTCCACACCACCGACGTGAGCGGCACCGTCACCATGGACGTGGAGGTGATCGAGGGGCTCGAACTCGACGGCCCCGTGCTGCTCCCGAACGAGGAGGACCTCCCGTTCATCAGCGCGCCGTACACCGACGCCGAGCGCGAGGCCGGCCGCGAGCTCGGCGCCGAGCACGGCGTCGAGACGGAGACGGAGATGGCGCCGATTCAGGTCGTCGGCTCCGGCGCCACCGTCAACGACGCCACGCAGAACGCCTTCGACCGCGCGACGAAGCTCTTGGACATGAGCGAGGGCGAGGTCCGCGGGCGCTGCACGTTCACCGGGGGCGTCCAGGTCGGGCGGCTCCCGGGCGTCGTCCAGCTTGATATGCTGGCGCCGCTCGCCGTCCTCGAAGACCGCGGCCTCGACGGGGCGGTCCGCGACCAGTACGACCTGTAACGCCGCGTCGGGCTACGCGTCCGTCTTCCCCGTCGGCCTACTCCTCCGGTTCCGTCGCCTCGCAGTCACAGCCCCCCGACGAGAGCAGGTCGGCGACGCCGTACCGCGAGCCGCAGTCCGTACAGAGCACGCTCACGTCCACCAGCACCCGGAACTCCCCGAGCGTGAGCGCCGGGGTCTTCCGGAGTCCCCGGAGCTTCGACTCCGCGACCGAGACCAGCCGACCGCGGAGCTTCCCGATGGCCCGGGCCGCGGTCGTCGCGCGGTCGCCGTCGTCGGGCTCGTACTCCGCGCCGCGGTGGTCTTGGAGGTAGCTCCGGACGGCTTGGTACGTGACCACGTCGCAGTCGAGGGCGTCGACGTCGACCCCCTCGCGTTCGAGCCGCCGGCGGAGCTGCGTCCGGTCGGCGGCGGCGACGTCGTCGCTCGTCAGCGAGCGCACCACCGCGTCCAGCTCCCGCGCCGACAGGCGCACCCCGGTCTCGTCGAGCCGCGACTCGACGAGCGCGCGGTTGAACTCGTACGCGAGGTCGCGCAGGCTCGTGTGGTCGTCGCCGGTCGCCGTCCACCGCGCTTCCAGCTCGTCGCCGACGCCGTCTAAGTCGTACTCGTCGACGAGGCGCGCCACCTTGTTCCGGCGCCCGCCGCTCGTATCGGTCATTCGTTGGTACCACAGTCGGGCAGCGATATAGGCGTTACCGTGGCCCCGAGGGGCGGCGGCGGGACCGCTCGGAGACGGCGCCGCGACCCCCCGCCGGCCCGCGCCGAACGGCACCTATATGCCACCGCTCCCGGATCCGTCGGACACGCAATGATGCGCCACGACGTCGCCATCGTCGGCGGCGGCTGCGTCGGCCTGTCGGTCGCCAAACACCTCGCCGAGCGAACCGACCTCGACGTCGCCGTCCTAGAGAAGGAACACCACCTCGCCGCCCACCAGAGCGGTCGGAACTCCGGCGTGCTCCATCCCGGGTTCAACTACCCGCCGGGCTCGAAGAAGGCGCGGTTCGCCACCGAGGGCACCGCCCGGATGAAGGCGTACTGCGAGGAACACGACGTCCCCTGCGAGGAGCTGGGCGTCCTCGTCGTCGCGACGGACGACGAGGAGGAGGCGCGGCTCGACGACCTCGCCGAGCGGGCCGAGGCCAACGGCGTCGCCTACGAGCTGCTCGACTCCCGCGAGGCGATCCGCGAGCACGAGCCGCACGCGGAGGGCCAGGCCGCGTTCCACGCCCCGGAGGCCGCCTCCGTCGACTCCGAGCAGTACGTCTACGCGCTCGCCCGCGAGGCCCGTGACCTCGGGGTTACCATTTATACGGGCTACGAGGTCTCGCGGATCGAGGAGGCGGCCGAGGGGTACCGGCTCGACACGAGCAACGGCCGTTTCGAGGTCTCCTCCCTCGTCAACGCCGCGGGGCTCCACGCCGACACGCTGGCCCACCAGGTCGGCGTCGGCGAGGAGTACCAGGTGGTCCCGTTCCGCGGCGAGTACTACGAGGTGCGCCCCGAGCGCGCCGAGCTCTGCGAGACGATGATCTACCCGACGCCGAACCCCGAGCTCCCCTTCCTCGGCGTCCACTACACCCGCCGCACGGACGGGAAGGTGATCGTCGGCCCGAACGCGGTCCTCGCGTTCGGCCGCGAGGCGTACGACAACACCGACGTCGACCCCCGCGAACTGCTGGAGACGCTCACCTACGGCGGCTTCCGGCGGCTGCTCGCCTCGCCGCTGATGCTCTCGGTCGCGTGGGCGGAGCTGAACAAGTCGTACCGGAAGGAGAAGTTCGCGGCGGCCTCCCAGAAGCTCGTCCCCGACGTGCGCGCCGAGGACCTCCGGAAGAGCTACGCCGGGATCCGCGCGCAGCTCGTGAGCGCCGACGGCGAGCTGGTGAAAGAGCCGCTGTTCGTCGAGCGCGAGGACGCCGTCCACGTCCTCAACGCCGTCTCCCCCGGACTGACCTCCTCGCTGCCGTTCGGCGAGCACATCGCGGAGCGGCTCGCGGCGAAGGTGACCGTTTAAGTCCCGGCCGGCCGACGTTGCGACCGCCACTCACGGGGCGGCGCCGGAGCCCGGGCTCCCCACCGCACGCCCCGCGTCGGACCCATGACACCACACACGCCCATCCCGACTCGCGGCGGCCCCGCCCGGGCCGCCGTCGACGGTCGCACCGCTCCTCGCGAGCCCCACGCCACTCGCGAGCGCTCCACGCGTCCGGACCGAGGGGACCGATGAGCCGCGGTCCCGACCGGGGGCCGATCGAGCGCCGGCTCCACGGCGACGTGCCGATCGTCGACGCCGAGGCGGCGGCCGCCGCGGTCGACGCCGACGCGACGGTGCTCACGAGCGGCTTCGGCAGCGTCGGCTACCCGAAGGCGATCCCGCTCGCGCTGGCGTCGTCGCCCCGCGACCTGTCGCTCACGCTGGTCGCCAGCGGGAAGGTCGGGGACGAGATCGACGTCGACCTCGTCGGCTCCGGGCAGGTCGAGCGCCGGTTCTCCTACCAGTCGTCGCGGGTCGCCCGCGAGAAGACCGACGCCCGCGAGATCGCTTTCAGCGACCGTAACGCCTCCTCGATCGGCGACGAGGTCCAGTACGGCGGGCTCGTCGACCCCGACGTCGCCGTCGTCGAGGCGGTCGCGGTCGGCGAGGACTGGTTCGTCCCCTCCACGTCGCTCGGGCAGGTGCCCGCCTTCGTCGAGGCCGCCGACGAGCTGTACGTCGAGCTGAACCGCCACCAGCCGCTCGAACTGCAGGCGCTCCACGACGTCTACCGCCCCGACGCGCCGCCGGACCGCGGACCGATCCCCCTCTCCGACCCCGGCGAGCGAATCGGCACCGCACACGTCGGCTTCGACCCCGAGAAGCTCGCGGGCGTCGTCGAGACGGAGATTCCCGACTCGACGTACACCTTCCGGGACCCGACGGACGACGACCTCGCGATCGCCGCCAACCTCGGTTCGTTCCTCCGCGAGGAGCTGGATCGCTCCCCCGTCTTCGACGACGCGGTCCACCTCCAGTTCGGCGTCGGATCGCTCGGCAACGCCCTGATGGGCGAGCTCCAGGCGCTCGACTTCGGCGACCGCGAGGTCGTCTACTTCGGCGAGCTCATCCAGGACGGGCTCTTCGACATGCTCGACGAAGGCGGGCTGGCGGCCGCGAGCGCCACGTCGCTCGCGCTCACCGACGAGGGGCAGGCGCGGCTCTTCGAGGACGTCGAGCGCTACGCCGAGGACGTGGTGCTCCGGCCGGCCGACGTCTCCAACCACCCGGGGCTCATCGACCAGTTCGGCGTGATCGGCGTGAACAGCGCCATCGAGTTCGACCTCTACGGCAACGTTAACTCCACGCACGTCCGCGGCGAACGCATGATAAACGGCGTCGGCGGCTCGGCCGACTTCAACCGGAACTCGCTGATCACGGTGTGTGCGCTCCCCTCCGCGCTGAACGACGGCGCGGTCTCGCGGGTCGTCCCGCAGACCTTCCACGTCGACCACACGGAACACGACGTCGACGTCTTCGTCACCGAGCAGGGCGTCGCCGACGTGCGCGGGCTCTCGCCGGTCGAGCGCGCGGAGCTGATCGTCGACCGCTGCGCGCACCCCGAGTTCGCGCCCGAGCTGCGCTCGTACCTCGACGACGTCTGCGAGCGGGAGTATCACATCCCGCAGGACGTCGAGCGCGCCGCGGAGTGGTTCGAGTGAGCGCGGCCTCGCCCGTTTCTACGGGCGAGCCCGCAGCGAGAAGCGCCGCGAGCGAGCGGCGAACGGTCGACCGGTCGGACGGCGGCTACAGGCTGACGCCGCCGCCGGTGAAGTAAAGTAACACCCACCAGCCGTAGCCGACCGCCAGCGCGATCGCCGTCAGTATCTCTAAGCCCGTGACGTAGGTGTCGCCGTGGGTTCTCCGGAACTCCTGAATCAGCTCGATGCGCCGCCAGACCGGCATCAGCGGATCCGGAACGACTTCCGCGAGGCCGCCCACATCGGACGTGTCGACTTGGTCTTCGGGGGCCTCTCTGCTCGGGCTCATTGTTTCACCTCCCTGGTGAACGGGCTCTTGAGACCGCGGACCATCACCTTCTCCGCGACAAAGACGGCGACGAAGACGGCGATGCCCGCGACCTTCGCGAGCATCATCGGGTACGTCATGACGAGGACGCCGAGCACCGCGAGCGCGCCCCGGGTGAGGACTACGCGCCCGACGGACATCTCGAACGGGTAGTTCAGCCCGTAGATGATGGAGATGGCGCCCATCACGACGAGGAGGCCGGTCAAGAGCGTGTTGACGCCCGGCGACATCGAGATCAGGGCGGGGTTGTAGACGAACGCGACGGGGAGGACGAACAGCGGCGCGGCGATCTTCAGCGCCGCCCCGCAGGTCCGCCAGAAGTTCGCCTCCGCGATGCCCGCCGCGACGACGGCCGCCGTCGCCACCGGCGGCGTGATGCCCGCTAAGATGGCCGCGTAGAACATCGTGTAGTGAGCGGTGATCTCCGCGACGCCGAACTCGGAGACGAACGTCGGGACGATGAGGATAGCCACGATGACGTAGGCGGCCACCGTCGGCATCCCGACGCCCATCACGATGGCGACGGCCATCCCGAGCAGCACCGCGAACAGCAGGACCCCGCCGGAGAGGTTGATCATCAGCAGCGCGATCTTCGCGGGAACGCCGGTCGTCGAGAACAGGTTCACGACGCCGCTGATGACCACGAGGATGATGGCGATGGGCGCGAGGATGATGGCCCCTCGCCGGAAGCCGTGAATCGTGTTCTTGATCTGCGTGACGAACTCCGAGACCGGCGAGACATCCGAGCTGTCGACGAGCCGCTGGAGCGGCGGCATCAGAACGCCCGTGAGCATCATCGCGAACACGGTGTACATCGCCGACGTCATCACCGTGTACTGGGCGAAGCCGAGGTAGTAGATCAGGACGCCGAACGGGATGCCGAACCGCAGCGCCTCGGCGATCTTCTCGTTGCGCGATAGCGTCTCGTCGAAGAACTCCGAGAACTCCATGTCTTGGTCGCTGGAGTCGCTGATCGCGGTGTAGTGGACCGCGATGGCGATCGACGTGACCAGGATCGCCGCGGGGACCAGCCCCGCGACGACGATGTTGAGGTACGCCACGCCGAGGTACGACGCCATCACGAACGCGGAGGCGCCCATGACCGGCGGGAGCACCTGTCCTGCAGTCGAGGCGACGGCCTCGATGCCGGCCGCGCGGTGGCCGGACATCCCGCTCTCTTTCATCGTCGGGATCGTGAACGACCCCGTCATGGCGGCGTTCGCCGTGTACGAGCCGTTGATAGAGCCGATGACCGCCGAGGAGAGCACGGCCGTCTGGGCCACGCCCGAGCGGATGCGGCCGGCCGCGACGATGGCGAGTCGGAGGATCAGGTCGAACGCGCCGTACGCGAACAACAGCCCGGCGTACAGGAGGAACGGCGCGATCCAGGACGCGGTCAGCTGCGTCAGCGAGCCGTAGAACCCGTACAGGTCCGTGACCGTCGCCTGGAGGAGCGTCAGCTGGTTCATCCCGGCGTGTCCGAGGACGCCCGGAACGGCGTCGCCGAACATCGCGTACAGCATCACGCTGATAACGAGCCCGAGGAAGAGGTTCCCGAACTCGCGCCACGTGAGGTACAGCAGCGAGATGATGATGAGTCGCGCGAGCATGTACTCGTGTTCGCTGGCGAACCCCTGACGCAGGAGATACACCATCTCGAAGTTCAGGAAGAAGTAGAACGACGCCGTGATGAGCACGCCGGCCGCCGGTAGCAACACCAAGGCGTCTATCCGGCTGCCTTCTTCGATCGATTCGCGGGTCTCGTTGAGCGCGTACACCGTCATGATGCCGCCGACGAACAGCACGGCGTACTTGACCGGCGACCACTGCTGGGTGGACGCCCACCAGAGGACGACCGCCCAGAACAGGACGGCCGTGAGCGTGACGCCGATGTCGAGGCCTCGTAGCCACCCCGCGGGACCGGTCTGCCGTTCGGATTGTGTAGCCATGTTTGGGTATGCGTTTGTTTGTAGTAAAATATTAGTTGGATCCCGGTTCGCCAGTCGGAGCTACGCCTCGGGAGGGGTTACGCCGTGTCGCCCTCTTGGAGGCTGTCGTCCCAGGCGTCGTTGTCCTTGTAGTACTGGACGGCACCGGCGTGGACCGGGATGCGCTCCTGCGCGTAGGCGAGCATGTCCGCGGTGCCGCCGAAGTCGTTGAACTGCGCTTCGCCGTCGTTGACGACGTCGTTGTGTTCGTCGACGACGCGGCACAGCTCGTAGACGGCGTCGGGATTGGCCTCGGGGTTAAACGTGTAGTTGACCTCGAGGTCCCAGGTGAACACCTCGTCGGTGCCGATGTCCGTGCCCGCGATCTCCCAGTCGCTGTAGGACGTCCGGGTCGTGCCGGCGCCGGAGTACGACTCCGCGGACTCGATGAGCGCGTCCGTCGGTTCGACGTAGTGGAGGTCGACCCGGGAGGCCATCTCCTGAACGAAGCCGGTGTACCGAACGCCCGGCGAGCCGTACGCGATGGACGCGTCGATGGTGCCCTCCTCCATCGCGCCGGGCGCGTCACCGACGCCCATGTCCTGGATGTTCATCTGGTCGTAGACGTCCGCGGTCGGGTCCTGCGACCAGACGTCGAGGGTCGTCGCGCGCGTCGAGTACCCCGGCTCGGCGGGGTAGACGTTCGCGCCGGCGAGGTCGTCGAACGTCTCGATGCCCGTGCCGTCGCGGGCGACGATGTAGATGCTGTACGGGAACGCGGCGAACCCGTACTGGGGGATTCGGGACACCGACTGCTCGGCGAACCGGCCGCGGTCGTCGAGCGCCTTGTTGAGCGAGTTGTTGTCGGTGATGCCGGCGTTGAACTGGTTCTGTGCCATCCGATAGATGGTCCCGATGTAGCCGGGGCTCTCGATGGTCGAGTAGTCGAGCGTGTCGCTCTCCTGGCTCACCGCGCGCTCGACGGCGAGCCCGACGTCCTGCGTCCCGCCGGCGGACGTCCCGACTCGGAGCGAGAGCTCCGCGCTGTCGTCGCCATCGGAGCCGTCGGAGCCGTCGGAGCCGTCAGAACCGTCAGAACCGTCGGAGCCGTCGGAGCCGTCGGAGCCGTCGGAGCCGTCGCCGCCGGCACAACCCGCGAGTCCGGTGATACCTACCGCGCCCGTGCCGTACAGGAACTTGCGCCGATTGACTGAGTTATCTGCCATGCTCAACCGTGTACATTCGGTCGATCAATAACAATGTACCTGTTTGTTTCAGTTTAAACGGAGAGAATACTCCACGTCGTGAACCCTGTCGAACACGTCGCGGCCGCCGACTTAGTCCTCGAGGATCACCGTCACCGGACGGTCGGCCGCGAGCAACACCGACTGCGTCGTGCTCCCGAACAACATCTTGCCGGTCGGGCTCCGTCGCCGCCCGCTCATCGTGACGTTGTCGACGTCGAGCTCCGCGGCGACCTCGACGATCGTGTCGGCGGGGTCGCCGTGCTCGCGCCGCTTGGACGTCTCGACGCCGGCCGCCGCCAGCCGGTCCTCGACGGCGTCGACGCTCTCGGGGTAGTTCTCCTCGTCCCACACGTCCTCGGAGTCGACGCGGCCGGCCTCGCCGCTGACTTCGAACCCCTCGTAGACGTTGAGTATCACCGCCTCGACCTCGTCGGCGGCGTTCGGCAGCGACGCGACGGCGTCAGCCGCGGCCAGTACGTGCTCGACGTCCCCGCCGACGGGGAGCAGTACGCGGTACATATCGACACCTAACCGAACAGCGGGTAATAAAGATGGCTGCCGGCGGCGCGGTCGGCGGACGCCGCCCCCCGGTCGACACGCCGACCGCCTACCGCGC